>JAUWQU010000394.1 GCA_030610965.1 Phycisphaerae bacterium | reverse complement strand
TGCCGCGGGCGAGTTGCTCGGCCTCGATGCCGGCCAGGTTAAGCGTCACGCACTCGCCGGAGCGGCCCTGTTCGGACGGCTCGCCGTAGACCTCCATGCTGCGGACTCGCCCGACCTGCCCGCCGGGTGAGAGCGTGAGCTTGTCGCCGGCGCGTACCGTGCCGCTGGAGGGAATGCCCGAGACCACCGTTCCGAAGCCGCGAATGTGAAAGCCGCGTTCGATCCACAGGCGAAACAGCCCCTCGTGCTCGTGCGGCTCGGCGGCGTCCACCACGCGGTTGAGCGCCTGGAAGAACCCGTCGAACCCCTCGCCGGTGATGTTTGAGATCGGGCAGATGGGTGCGTCCGCGAGGAACGTTCCGTGCAGGAATGTCCGGACGTCATCGACGGCCATGGCCTTGAGTTCGTCGTCCTCGGCGAGGTCGATCTTGGTAAGCGCGACGAGGCCCCGGCGGATGCCCATGAGCGTGAGGATGTCCATGTGCTCGCGGGTCTGGGGCATCACGCCGTCGTCGGCGGCGATGACGAAGATCACCACGTCGATCCCGTGCGCCCCGGCGGCCATGTTGCGGATGAAGTCCACGTGGCCTGGCACGTCGACAATGCCCATGATCCGCTTGTCGGCCATCTGACAGGGCGCAAAGCCGAGTTCGATGGTCAGGCCGCGTGCCTTCTCGGCCGCGAGGGTGTCGGTGTCGCAGCCGGTCAGCAGCTTGATCAGCGCGGTCTTGCCGTGGTCGACGTGCCCGGCCGTGCCGAGCATGATGTTCTTTCCCGGCTGCCTCACGGCGCGACCCTTGCGACGGCGGCGGCGACGGGGGCGATCTGCTCGTCCGTCATTGTCCGCACGTCGAGCATCACCTGGTCGTTTTCGATTCGCGTAAAGACGCACGCCTCGTCGGTTCGCAGGCGGTGGGCAAGCTCTTGGGCCTTCACGTCGGCCAGCGTCAAGGCAACCAGGAACGTGGGCAACTGCTCCATCGGCAGTGATCCGCTGCCGAGGTATCCCACTCCGGGCTCCGCGGCCGCGACGGCATTGGGCGCGGCCGCGGCAATGGCCGTCGCAAGTGCCTCGGCCCGCGCTTGCAGGGTTTCCTGCGTGGTCGCAAGCATGCGGTAGGTGGGGTTCTCGCGGATGAGCAGCTCCGGGTCGCGGAAGAGTTGAAGCGTGCGCTCCAGGGCCATCAGGCACATCTTGTCCGCCCGCAGGGCACGGGCCAGCGGGTGCTTGCGGATGCGCTCGATGCACTCGCGCCGGCCGACTATTATCCCGGCCTGGCTGGCGCCCATGAGCTTGTCGCCGCTGGCGAGCACCACGTCGGCCCCGGCCGCGACTGACTCCTGCATGGTAGGCTCGTGAGGCAGGCCGAAACGCTCCAGGCCGATCAGCGCCCCGGCGCCGAGGTCGTCCACCACCGTCAGATTCTTCTCCCGGCCGAGCTTGACGAGTTCATCGAGCTCGACGGATTTCGTGAAGCCCACCACGCGGTAGTTGCTGGGATGTGCCCGGAAGAGGATGGCAGTGTCGTCGGTGACGGCCCGCTCGTAATCGCGCAGGTGCGTGCGGTTGGTCGTGCCGACTTCGACCATTCGGCAGCCGCTCTGGGCCATCACGTCCGGCAGGCGGAACGCGCCGCCGATCTCGATGAGTTGGCCGCGCGAGACGATCACCTCGCGCCCGGCCCCGAGTGCCGCCAGGGCGATCATCGTCGCGCCGGCGTTGTTGTTCACCACCGTCGCGGCCTCGGCGCCGGTAAGCTCGGTGAGGATGTACTCGACGCGGTTGTCGCGCTCGGACCGCCGGCCTGTCTGGCGGTCGGCCGCGAGGGTGACGCAGCCCTTGAGTTCCTCGACCATCGAGTCCACCACGCGCCCCGGCAGCACGGCCCGGCCCAGGGCCGTGTGCAGGATGATGCCCGTCGCGTTGATCGCCCCGCGGATGTGCGGGCTGGTCCGCTGGCCCAGAAGGTCGCCCGCCCGCCGCAGCACGAAGTCCGCCGTGACGTGGGCCGCGCCGCATCGCCCGGCCGAGTCATCGACGATCTGCCGGCGAAGCTCGTCAGACGCGTCGCGCAGGCAGTTGGTCACCAGGCCGCGCGGGTGCTCGGCGAGCCACTCGATGGCTGTGTCGGCCTTCAGAAGGGCGCTGACGGACGGCAGCTTTCGCAGAAGGTCTTTCTTCGGGTCGTTCATTTGGTCAGCCCTTCTCATTCGCCGCACGATCTTGCCGCCAAAATGGCCGCGCCCAGCGCGCCGGTCATCTGCGGGGCGTCCACGACGGTTACGCCGCGGCCCAGGGCCGTCGCGAGGGCTCGGTCCATGCCCGGCACCATGGCGACCCCGCCGGTAAAGGCCACGGGCTCCTCCATGCGCCGCCCGACCATCGCCGCCACGCGGCTGGCGATCGCGCCCAGCACGCCGGCGACGATATCCTCAGGCCGGGCGCCGCTGGCGAGCAAGCCAATTATTTCCGTCTCGGCGAAGACGACGCACATGCTGCTAATGGCCGCGGGGCTGGTGGCGCGCGAGGCCAGCTCGCCGAGTCGGCTCAGCGGGACCTCCAGTTTCCCTGCCACCATCTCCAGAAACCGCCCCGTGCCCGCGGCGCAGCGGTCGTTCATGGCGAAGTCCCGCACACGCCCGTCAGGCGCCAGCCGAAGCAGCTTGCTGTCCTGCCCGCCGATCTCGATAACCGTACGCGCCTCGGCCATATTGTGACGAACGCCGCAGGCGTGGCAGGTTATCTCCGTGATCGTCGTGTGTGCGAACTCGACGAGGTTCCGCGCGTAACCGGTCGCGACGATCCGCCCGACATCCCGTCGCGACAGGCCTCTGGGGCCAAGCAGCTCTTCAATCGCGGCCGAAGCGGTGTGGTCCTGGTGGACGCCCTGGTCGCGCACGGATTCCCCGAGCACCGCCAAGTCGCTTGAGTCCACCAGCACGGCCTTCACGGCCCGGCTGCCGGCATCGATTCCGGCACAGATCATCGTCGTCGTTCCTTCACTACTTCCCCAATCGCCGCCAAACGGGTCCGCAGCGCCGGGGTCATGGAGTCCGACAGCGGGGGAACTTCGATCTCCAATACCGGCAGGCCCAGCCTCTCGTTAATGATACCACTAATCACGCCGCCTTCCAGCGCGCAATGACTGGCGCCTGGAATCCGCGAGATGACCACCGCCTCGGCGCCGAATCGGAGGATGTCGTTGCAGACTCGCTGTGCGCGGTCCTCGGCCGAACCTACCATCGGGTCGCCAAGCGCCGCGCGGGCAAGGGCCTCCATGGGGGGCAGGTCCGTGGGGATCGGATCGAGCGCGTGGCAGAACAGAAGCTCCGTCCCGCATATCCGCCCGCCGCAGTCCTCCAGCAGGTTCATCACGCGAAGGTCCGCTACGGGATTCACCCAGAATATCCTCGCGGCGTCGGCGGGCAGGACGCCGGCGCCGTCGGCCACGCGCCGGCGGACCTCGGCAAGCAGATCTGCCAGCACGGCCGGGGCCTCGTCGCGGTCGCTGCAGTAATGGATGATGAGCATCTCGGCGATGAGCATCTCCAGCGCGGGCATGGGGCAGATCTCGGCCGAGAATGCCAGAGACCGCAACTCGTCAAGCAGGCCGCGGGCATGATTGGCGCGGGCAATGCCGGCGGCGAGCGCCTGATCGTCCAACGGACTTCCGGCGAGGTCCTCCAATGCCACGCGAACGCGCTCGAGCTCGCCGCGGACGATCGCTACCTGCGAAGCCGGGGCCGTGAAACCGGTCGGCAGTATCACGGCCGGCTCGTCGCCGGCGGGATGGCGGCGCGCGGGCATCTCCCACCAGAGGATCGGATTGCCCAGGGCTTCGACGAGCTGGGCGATGGCCGAAAAGTCGTCGCAGATGGCCCCCACGCTGCAGACCAGCAGGTCCGGCTGGGGAAAGTGCTCGCCGCTGACGAACGCCCCGAGCATTGCCCGGACGGGGCAGAACGATTCGTCGAGGCCCATCGAGTCGGCGATCTCCAGCACGCCGGAGGTGTGCTCCATTATGCAGGGGATCCACCACGCGCCGTCGGGGTAGAAGGCCGTCACTTCGGGCAAGGACATCGCCATCGCAGCCGTCGTGCCCAGGTCCTTCATCACGCCGACGATTTTCCGTCCGGCCTGTCGCGCGGCAAAGAGCCGATCCTCCTCGGTCAGCAGGAAGTTCCACAGCCGCAGGGCAGCCGGCGAATTGTCGTAACGCAGCTTCGCCAGCCTCCGGTCCCCGTCGGCGAGGTGCCTGCCCAAGGGCCCGCCGTAGAACGCCTCGACCAGCCCCGCATCGCGCAGGCGGGCGTATCGGGCGTCCCATTCATCAAGCGATATTTTCGCGGGTGCGTCGGTCAACTGCGTCGCCTCTTGATTGTGCGGGAATCGTACTGCATTTGCAGCGTTTCGAAAGAATGTCCCTGGTTACAGGTCTTGGGGCTCAGGTTTTTGGGGGCACATTGTTGGTTATTGGTCATTTCATGGTTCAATGCGTTGGGTGCCTGGATGTGTTGGATTGTTCTACCAAAGGTCTTGTCTGCAGGAGGTTGTCAACGCGCCTTTCCCTGCTCGCTGAAGCGAACAGGCCTCAAAGACATACTCTATGTTTCGCGCCCTTCAAAACCTTCTTCTTCGACTTCTTCCCCCTAAGAACTAAAACCTAAGAGCTAAGACCTTCTTCTTCTGTTTCTTCTTCTTCCCCCTAAGACCTAAAACCTAAGAGCTAAGACCTTCTTCTTCTGTTTCTTCTTCTTCCCCCTAATACCTAAAACCTAAGAGCTAAGACCTAATCCGTCATTAGATACATCAGACACCTAAGACGAAAAAC
>JAUWQU010000781.1 GCA_030610965.1 Phycisphaerae bacterium | reverse complement strand
TAGACCACTCGCGGATTGCTCGCCGGCGCGCCGCCGACAAACGAGGCTGTGAACGCCCCGTCGACGTATCCGCCCCGGCCGGCGATCTGGGCCGTGCCTGTCTTACCGAACGATGTCCACTTCGACAGCTTGCACGCCTTGCCCGTGCCTCGCTCGACCACCTGCTCCATCACGGCCAGGATCTGCGTCGACGTCGAGGGCTTGAGCACGCGGCGGATAGCCTGCGGCTCGCTGCGCCAGACGACCTTGCCGTCGGCCCGCACAATCTGGCTGACCAGCCGCGGCTTCATCAGCACTCCGCCGTTGGAAAGGGCACAGAACGCGTTGGTGAGTTGAAGCGCCGTTACCGATATCTCCTGCCCGAACGGCACGCGCCGCAGGCTGTAGCCGTCCCAGCGATTCAGAGGGCGGAGGATGCCCCCGCTCTCGCCCGGAAGCTCGATGCCGGTTTTCTCGCTGAAACCAAACAGCTTGGCAATGTCGAACAGCCTCTTGTTGCCCAGCATCTCGCCGATCTTCGCCATGCCGATGTTGCTGGAAAGGACTACTATATCCTCGACAGTCATGTCGCCGTAATGGTGGCCGTGGTCGGTGATCCGCCCGCCCCTGACGGCGTAGTACGTGCCGTTCTCGCAGAAGATACTCGTCTGAAAGTCCGCCACACCGGCGTCCACGGCGGCAGCCGCGAAGATCGGCTTCAGCGCGCTGCCGGGCTCGAAGGGCAGGCAGATTGCGCGATTGGTGCGGTGCTCTGCCGAGGTGATGGAGTACTCCGATGGGTCGAAGCCGGGCGAGGACGACATGGCCAGCACGTCGCCCGTGCGAGGGTCCATCACCACGCCGGTGGCCCACTTCGCGCCGAACTTGCTGGCCGCTTCGTTGATGGCCGTGTCCAGCGACTCCTGGATCAGAGTGTCGAGCGTCAGGAACACGTTGCAGCCGTCCGAAGGTGCGCGGCTCTCGCTGGCCAGCGGCCAGATCGGCCTGCGGCCGGCGTCGGCGAGCATCACTCGCCGCCCGTCGACGGCCGAAATACGCTCGTCGAGAGCGAGTTCCAGCCCCCCGCCGCCCCGGCCGTCACGCAGGCGGAAGCCAAGCACCGTCCCGCCCAACGTGCGGTTGGGGTATTCCCGCTGCCATTCGTAGGTGATGCCGATGGCGGAGTTCTTGAGCTTCTTGGATATCTCCCTGACCTTGTCGGCCTCGGAGGGGGCCATCGCCCGCCGCACCCACATGAACCGCGACGTCCGGCGGCGGATTATCCGCTCCTGGAGGCCGATGGGGTCCAGGCCAAGCGCGTCGCCCAGCGCGATGCTCACCTCGGCGATCTCCTCGTCGCGAAGGATGAACGGGTCGACGAAGCAACTGGGCTCCTGATGGCTGGCGACCATGGGCACGTAGCTTCCCCGCGTGCGGGCGAAGATGCTTCCCGGCCGGCCCGGCAGCGGGACGATCATCCGCTGCTGGCGATGGGCCCTGGCGATGGCGTCATCCTGGCCCGTGCGGATGAGCAGGGCCATGCGAATGCACAGCCCGCCCGCCGCCAACACGAGCAGGCCGAACATCATGTTGTATCGCCAGGTTCCCTTGGATCCGTCCGTCATCGCCCTGTCGCCTTCATCTATCCGGCCCTAGTTGCCGTCTCAGCCGCCATCCGACGGATCGAGTGCCATGCTTCCAGCTTTGGGGAAGCATGTATCCGCGGGGCATGCTTCCGAAGGCGCCAAGCATGGCACCCATATCATCACGAACGACGGAGCACTGGGATAATGCCCTATCTCACCTCGGGCGCCTCGGCCGCCAGGCGGTGGGCAACCGTCGGCGGGGTAATCACCCGATTGGTCAGCCGCACGCCCATCTGCTCCATCCGCTGGCGAACCCGCCTCGGCGCGATAAGCCGGCCGATGTCCGCCTGCTGGTCGTAGAGCTTGCGTCGCAGGTATATCTGCTCCAACTGGAGCTGTTGGATCTGGTAGTTGGCCCGGGTCTCGGAGCGGCGGATGTGGACCATGCCAACGGCGATCGACGCCAGTGCCACTATTATCAACGAGATCCTCATCCGCCGAATCCTCTCCGCCCGCTGGCGGCAGTGAGCCTAACGAGGCAGCTTCAACTCCATACCTATCTTCAAACGGTCGCGGGAGGCCAGAACGTCCTGGTTGGCCTCGAAGAGCTTCCGCACGGCCGCGGAACTGTCGTCGCGCATCAGCCGCCGGGCGATGCCCGTGAGGCTGTCGCCTCGCTGAACCACGTACGTTCGCGCCACCGTCGCTGCCGGCCTGCGACCCATCGCCGACAGAGTGCCCGACAACTCGCCCAGCGAGATCGTGGCGTATCGGCCGTGGGCGCCCCGACCGGCTGGGCCGGCGTCGGTCGAGCCGCGCGCGGGCCGGTCAGACCCCGCGCCGTCAGCCGAGGGCAGTGGCGGGATCATCAGTTCCTGGCCAATGGACAGGCTCGACTCGGTCCGCATCGAGTCGCGGTTGGCGGCGAATATTCGCTTGTACTCACGCTCGTGGCCGGCGCCGTAGAACTTGCGGGCAATGCGTGTCAGCGTGTCGCCCGGCTCGACAACGTCCGTCCGAGCCCGCGCCTGGGCTTGGGCGGCCCGGCCGACGCGATGCTCGCTGCTGACGCCGCCCGGTCCTACCTAGATCGTGCCCCG
>JAUWQU010000217.1 GCA_030610965.1 Phycisphaerae bacterium | reverse complement strand
GCCTTACGGCGTCACTACGAACGCGCCGCTCACCGGCGGTCGGGGGGCAATGTTCGCAATCGGCGGAGGCGGACATTATAATGCCACCCGAACTGCCCGGTGAGGTCGGCCGGGCTGGGCCTTCGGGACAAGGAGATATCGAAAATGGCGAGCTTGAGTCGCAGGAGTTTCATGAAGGGCCTGGCCGCGGGGGCGATGGCTCTTGCTGCGCCGCTGCCGATCCGCCGCGGCGGACTGGCCGCGAGCCCGGCCGGGCGGAAGCCGAATATCATCTTCATCATGGTCGACGACATGGGTTATCACGATCTCGGCTGCTTCGGCAGCAAGACGATCCTGACGCCCAACATCGACCGGATGTGCGCCGAGGGCATCAAGTTCACGGACTGCTATTCCGGCGACACGGTTTGCGCCCCGGCCCGCAGCACTCTGATGACCGGCCTGCACAAGGGCCATACGCCGGTCCGCGGCAACAGTGGGGGGATTCCGCTTTTGCCGGATGACGTAACGGTGGCCGAGGTGCTCGATAGGTCCGGCTACGCGACGGGCGGGTTCGGCAAGTGGGGCCTGGGCAATCAGGGCAAGGACGGCGCGGCCGAGCGGCAGGGCTTCGATTTGTTCTACGGGTACTACAACCAGTGGCACGCCCACACGTATTACACGAACCTGTTCCGCAACAGCGAGGTCGTCAACCGGGATCGCCGCTACACGCACTACGCGATCTTCGAAGAGACGATCAAGTTCATCAAGGCCAACGCGGACCAACCGTTCTTCTGCTACTGCCCGTGGACCCCGCCTCACGCGGCGTATCAGATTCCCGAGGACGACCCGGCCGTGGCGCTGTACAAGGACAAGACCTGGCCCAAGGACGCCAAGGTCGTCGCGGCCATGGACTCGATGATGGACAGGCAGGTCGGCGAGATTATCGCGCTTCTCAAGAAGCTCGGCATCGACGAGGAGACGATCGTCTTCTTCACTTCCGACAACGGCGCGGCCAAGCGGTTCGACGGGGTTCACAACTCGTGCGGGAAGATGAAGGGCCAGAAGCGGTCGATGAACGAGGGCGGTATTCGCGTGCCGATGGTCGTTCGGTGGCCTGGCAAGATCACGGCAGGGCGGGTAAGCGACCTGCCTTGGTACTTCCCGGACGTCATGGCGACGCTGGCCGAGCTGGCCGGGGCGTCGAAAGACGTGCCAAAGGGCATCGACGGGGTGTCAATCGTGCCTACATTGTTGGCTAAAGGCGAGCAAAAGCGCCACGAATACCTGTATTGGGCGCAGGGAAGCACCAATCCGGGCAATCAAGCGGTGCGAATGGGCAAGTATAAGGGCATCGGAAGCGCCAAAGGAGTGCGGCTTTACGACCTGAGTAAGGACATCGGCGAGGAAAACGACCTTGCTGAGAAGCACCCGGACATCGCCAAGAAGGTCCAGAACATCATGGCTAAGGCATGGGTAGAGCCCAGGAGCCAGAAGGATGACGGCAAATACCAGGGCGAGAAGATGCCCAAGTAGGGCCCCGCACGCGGAGAAGCGGACATGAAAAGAGCGACATGGATGGCTGCGGGGCTGCTGACGGCGGTTCTAGCGACGTTGGCCCGGCCCGAGATCGCATCCGCCCAGGCGCCGGCGGGGCCTGCAACGCAGCCAGCGCCTTTCATCAAGCCGCTGCCCGAGCCCGTCGAGCCGCCCGCTACAAAGCCGGCAGGGGCGCCGTACATCCAGCCGATTACTCAGCCGACGACAAAGCCGACGGCAGGGCCGCTCATCAAGCCAATCCAAGAGCCCGTGACCAAACCCGCCACCGCGCCGGCAACCGAGCCCGCGTCCCGGCCAGCCACGCAGCCCGCGTCGCAGCCGACAACCAGGCCGGTCGGGCCACCCAAGGCCGCGGCCGCAAAGACGCAGGGGTATTCCGAATGGGTGCCCGTCGAGCCGGGGTCGCCATGCGCGGAACTCTCGCTGATGCCGGCAGACGTTCGCGAGTTCTGGCAGACCCGCTGCACGAACCGAGGCCGCATCCTGGCCGAGCGGGCCGCCAAGGACGCCGCCGTCGCACGGCTTGCCCGGCGGGTGGGCGAGATGGCCATCGCGCCCGGTTTGACGGTGCGGCAGTTTCTGGCGACCACGGATCAGCCGGACGCCGGCGAGGAGTTGTTTCTCCGCGGCGCTGCCGTGCGGGCGGCGCGATACCACGTCGACAAGCTGGTCGTGGAAGTGGAGTTGGAGATTCGCTCGCGGACGGTCTTCGCCTCGCTCAAGGGCTGGGCCAGGTCGCACCTTAAGGGCGACCGCGCCGGACTGAGGAAGATCGAAACCGTGCTGCTTAAAGCCGACGACACGCCGCTTCGCCAGACGAGCCTCGGCGTGCCCCCGGCCGGGGAAATCCTCAAACCGACGCCCGAACTGCTGCGAGCGACAAGGGCCGCGACGCAGCCCGCAACGAAGCCGGCCCGCCCGGCCATTGAGCCGACAACACAGCCGGCGACCTCGCTACCAGCCATCCAATAGCCCTGGTGCGACAAGCCGGCCGAAGCCGGCGGTGGCTGCCGCGTATGGTTTGCCAACTTCCCTGCTCGCTGAAGCGAACCGGCCGTGCCAACACAGCATACCGACTACGGGCTACCGACTACGGGCTACTGGCTACTGCCCACCATCCGCCGTCTTCTTCAGACAGATCACTGGGAAGTCGATCGGCATGGAGTCGTCGATTAGCTTTACTTCGACCTCGTGGCCGGCGAGTTGTTTCAGGACGAAGTCCGGCTCGTAGAAGAAGTAGCCCGGCTCGCGCTCGGGCCAGCGGGCGTGCAGCAGGTTGAAGGCCACGTACCGTCGCGACAGCTCCATCAGCCGGCCGATGGCTATCGGCAGGAACTCCAGGTTGTTGCCCAGGTCCAGGTTGAACGCGCCGGAGACGAAGACCAGGTCGAACTCGCCGGGCGCGAACGCGTCGTCGGAGAAGATGTCGGCCTGGCAGAACCGGCCGGTGTCGAAGCGGTCGCGACAATGCTCGACCATCTGCTGGAGTATGTCCACGCCGGTGAAGTCCACTTCGATGCCGCGCTCCTGGAGGAACGCGAGCAGGTCGCCCAGGCCGCAGCCGACGTCCAGGATGCTGAGGCCGCGAAGGTCGACGTTGTCGGCCAGGACCTCGAAGCGGCGGCGCTGGCTTGCGGCGCTGGCCCAGTCGAGAACCTCGTGGTTGGCCTTTTCGGGGCTGAAGCGGTGGTAGTAATGTGCCTGGATGGCGTCGCGTTTGCTCATTTTCTCAGTCGCCCTCGCCCATGCTCGGCTCTTCGTACACCTCGGCCCGGTCGATAACGCTATTATAAAAAGTCTCGCCGCCTAACGCCACGCACCATGGCAGGGCGGCGCCGCGGGTGTCGTAGTAGCCCAGGGCCGCAAGTTGGCTGTCCGCGTCGATCCGTCGCAGGGTGCGGTCGAGGATCTTCGTCCGCAGTTCGCTGACGGTCTTCCAGATTTCCCGCAACTCGGGGGCCTTGGGGTCCCTGGTAGCCAGTTCGCGCCGCCGGGCGTCCAGGGCGGCTGCCTCCGAATGCAGGTCGGGCATTTCGCTCACCTGCCATCGCCGCCGGGCGGCATCGTCGCGGAAGCTATCAAGCCGCCTGCCGGCCTGGGCGGCCAGGTCTTCCCATGCCTCGCCCAGCCGGTTGGCGGGGACCTCCTCGCTACCGAGCGCCTCGGCAAGGTAGGCCGGCAGGCGGATCGGCGTGTCCAGTTCGCCCGCGCGATCGAGCAGTCGCAATCGCACGCGAACGATAGGCCGTAGGGGCTCGTCGAGCATGCCGGCGCCGGCGAACTTGCGGACCAGCGCATGGGCGGCAGGCATGTACGCCGAGCCGCGGTAGGGCACCGCCAGGGACTCGCCCGTGGGACCCATGCGGACCTGTGAGACAAGCAGCATCGCCTTGCCGACCAGGCCCCGGATTCCCCCGGCCGACAGGGCTTGCGGGCAGAGCGAACCGTCGTCGCCCGGCTTGAAGGCCCGCCCGTCGATTTCCACGGCGCCGTCGCGGAAGGTTGCGCCCGTGCGCACGACGTGGCCGTCATGGGCCATCGTCGCGAACAGAGGCAACTCGCCCGCCTTCGCGTCCAGCGGTCGCAGGGGCACGTTGGCCTCGGCGATGGCCTCGTTGTAGAGCCCAGCCGCGCGGGAGTAGTCGGTGATGAACGGCCGCACCAGCCGCAGGCCGGGCGAGTCGGGCCGGTCGCAGGCGAACAGCCGGCTGGCGAGGTCGAGGCTGACAGGCCGGGCCAGGTGCGCGGCCATCCATCGCGCGTAGAGGTCCACAAGCCGCCCGCCGGCAAGCTCATCCAGCAGCCGCTCGACGAGGGCCGTCTCGCGGTCGAACCATTCGGCGGTCCGTCGCCGCGATGCCTCGGCCGGGAAGCTGCGGAGCATGTCCTGCCGGGCCTTGGCGAGCAGCTCGCGGACGAACGGAGCCGTCTCGGCCAGAGTAAGGTCGCCCATGACGCGGTGGTGCTCGCGGTCGCCAACGAAGCTGGATCCGATAAGCTGCCAGTTGTCACTGGGCGAAAACTCGTCGTACAGGTCGTCGACGCTTCGGCTGAGCTTTTTGGCCAGGACGTTCGTCTTCATTCCCGTCAGCGGCTCCCAGTTGCGGATTTCAGCAGGTTGCCGTCCGAGGAACTCGGTGTAGAACAGCGCCGCGCCCCAGTCGGCCCCGCCGGAGCGGTGATAGCGCTCGCGGACCATCGCGAGGCCCTCGCCGTCGACGGGTGAGCCCAGGGCGGTGAATGCGGCGTCCACGTCCTCGATGAAGTGCGTGGTGGCAATTCCCTTGCGGGCCAGGGCATGGAGCTTGGGCAGGGCGTCCCACAGGCTGTGACTGTTTTGATCGATGCTGAACATCTACTTCGCCCCGTTGACGGCGCCGTCGGCCAGCTCGCGGGAGATCGTACCCTCGTAGAGGAACCGCACGACGGTCTCCAGACAGACGTCGGTAATGGAGCCGTCGTCCTGCTGGGTGAAGTACACCCGCAGCAGGTCGCCGCTTCGGGCGTGAACGAGTATCGGCTTGACGTGCGATCGGTACTCCTTCGGCCAGTCATTGCGAAGGGCCGTCAAAATCGCCGCGGCGGCCGAGCCCGTGCCGCAGGCAAGCGTCTCGCCCTCGACGCCGAACTCCCACGTCCTGACGGCGATCTCGCCCTCGCCGAGCACCTGGACGAAGTTGGCGTTGACGCCCGCCGGCTGGAATCGCCGGTGATGACGAATCGCCGGGCCCAGCCGGGCCATGTCGATGCAGCTAACGTCCTCGACGTACGTCGCCAGGTGCCCAACGCCGGCAACGACGTAGTCGCACGACATCGGAAACCCGTCCACGCACACGCACAGGTCGCGACGCATGTCCTCGGGGGCCGGAATGCACACCAGGATGTACGCGCCGGCGCCGCGCTCGGCCAGAACCACCCCGGCCGGGGTGAGAATGCGAATCGAAGAGTCGGACACGAACTCGCCATCGAACGCCCAGCGAGCAAAGCAGGCCGTGCCGTTGCCGCACAGGGCCGCCTCGGAGCCGTCGGCCTCGAAGAACCTTGCGGCCACGTCGGCGACCTCTTCGATCTCAGGCCGACACGCGAAGATCACGCCGTCGGCGCCGATGCCCATGCTGCGGCGGCACAGCAGCCGCGCGAAATGCTCGATGGCGGGTCCGTCGGCCAGCACGGCGTCGAACCGCCCGTCGCGGTTGTCTATGCAGACGAAGTCGTTCCCGCTGCCCGAGAGCTTGGCAAACTCGATAGGTTTATCGGTCATGGTCTGTTCCCAGGGATTGCTATCCCTGGGCTTCGTGGTTGATATCCCTGGACGCCAATGTAGTGTCCCTACTCCCTACTCCCTACCTACTAACTAATATTTGCCTTCTTTCATCAGTCTAGCGCCGTCAATGCCGCGTCCACGGCCGCGAGCTCCGCCTGAAGCCCGGCCAGCCGCTCGCGCTCCCGCTCGACGAGGTCGGCGGGGGCCTTGGCAAGGAAGTTGGCGTTGCCCAGCTTGCCCTCGATCGCGCCGATGCCCTTGCGCAACGTATCGCCCTGCTTGGTCAGCCTCGCCAGTTCGGCCGCGGTGTCGATTATGTCCAGCACGTATAGCCTGGCGCTGCCGGAGGTGATGGCCGCGGCGTTGGCGGGGCGCTCGCCCAGTTCGGCCTCGACTGTGATGCGGTCCACATTGGCCAGGCCCTGCATGAGCACGGCGTTTTCACGGATGAGGTTGGCCAGCGCGCCGGTTGCCTCGACCGCCAGGTTGATCGCCTGCCTCGGCGGCACGCCGTGTTCCAGCCGGGCGCAGCGTATCTGGCGGATCAGGTCCTGGAGCAGGGCGAATTCGTCCTCGACCAACTGGCTTATCGCCGCGGCGTCGGCGTAGGGCCACTGCGCGGACACGAGCATCCGCTCCGCCCGCTCGCCGGTGGGGCCGCGATCGGGCGCGACGCTGTTGAGCTTGCGCCATATTTCCTCGGTGATGAACGGCGTCATCGTGTGCAGCAGCCGCAGCAGCACGTCCAGGCAGTGGGCCAGCACGGCCTTGGGATCCTGGGCGCCATTGCCGATTCGCGTCTTGGCGATCTCCAG
>JAUWQU010000330.1 GCA_030610965.1 Phycisphaerae bacterium | reverse complement strand
GGATCGTGCGTGGGGATGTAAGCCACGAGGTAGTTCGGATCCTGGGTCTCCAGCGTGAAGCCCCCGCCCTGGAGCACGAAGCCCGGCATACTTCGATGGAAGATGGAGTTGTCGTAAGCCCCTTCGTTGACGTAACGAAGGAAGTTGGCGCACGTTACGGGCGCCGAGTAGTCCAACTCGATGTCGATTTCCCCCAGAACGGTGTACATGCGCACGGTGGCGGCGTCGGCCGCGCAAGCCAGGAAAGACACGGACAAGACGACCACGAGCACGAACCTTGACATGAACTTCTCCTCATACCTTCGGCGGCCAGACAAACCGTTCTCCGCGAGCGAATGAGCGTTCGCGGCGAAAAACGACTAAACAAGGATGTATTATACGCCCCGGAATGGAAGCGCCGTCTCCACAAGTACCTCTTCCTCACTTAAAGAACATTCCAGTCTACACGAAATGCCGCGAAAAATCAAGCCCTTGAATCCCGATTCACGGCTCGCAAACGGGGATATCCGCCCTGGCCCCGAACGCCAAAACGCGCGCGCCATTCACAGAATGGGGGCGTTTTCTTCCGCAAACGCGTTAAAACAGGCCTTCAGCGGACGCCAGCGGCGAATCGCGTCACCGAGCCGGCTGGAGCGAACCATCCAGCACAAGCTGCTGTCCCTTGGCCAGCGGCAGTTCCCGTGCGGCCTTGCCGTAGCGAACGCGGCACTTTGGCTTGGCGTTGCTGACGCCGCGGATGACGGCCCGTGTGAGCCGGCCGGCGTTCCATTCGATGTCCACCTCGTAGCCGCCGCGGGCTCGCAGGCCGGTGGCCTTGCCGCTGGGCCAGGCGTCCGGCAGGGCCGGCAACAGGCTGACGGCGCCGCCGCAGCTCTGCATGAGCATTTCCGCTACGCCGGCAGCGCCGCCGAAATTGCCGTCGATCTGGAACGGCGGGTGAAGGCAGAACATGTTCTTGGCGCCTCGAGACATCAGCAGCAAAAGCAGGCGATGGGCGTGGTTGCCGTCGCCCAGCCTCGCCCAGAAGTTGACCTTCCACGCCATGGACCAGCCCGTGCTGGGATCGCCGCGACGCTCGAGCGTTACCCGCGCCGCTTTGGCCAGTTCCGGCGTGGCCTCGAGCGTGATCTCGTCGTAGGGGTGCAGCCCGTAGAGGCACGATACGTGACGGTGACGCGGATCGACCTCCTCGTAGTCGGCCAGCCATTCCATTATCTGCCCATGGCGCCCGACCCGGTTGGGCGCCAGCTTGGCGCGTCCGCGGGCCAGCCGGGAGCGGAACTCGTCATCGACGCCCAAAATCTCCGCCGCACGGATGCAGTTGCCGAACAGCTCGCGGAGGATCTGCATGTCCATCGTCGGCCCCATGCAGACGCGGGCCACCTGGCCGTCGGTCAGCTTGAAGGCGTTCTCGGGCGAGTTGGAAGGCGCCGTCACAAGCCAGCCGTGCGTCGGCTCGGCAATCAGCATGTCCAAGTAGAACTCAGCCGAGCCCTTCATTATCGGGTAGGCCCACTTGAGGTAGTCCTTGTCGCCGTTGTAGGCGTAGTGCTCCCACAGATGCTCGCACAGCCAGGCCGAGCCGCTTGCGGTGGCGCCCCAGGAGGCCTTTTCGCCTGGTGCGGTGAATCCCCATACGTTGGTGATGACGTGCGCGACCCAGCCGTTGGCATCGTAGTAGGCCCCGGCGGTGGCCGCGCCCGGCTTTTGGAGCGACTCGATGAGCTTCAGCAGCGGCGTGTGGCAGTCGCCGAGGTTGCTCACCTCCGCCGGCCAGTAGTTCATCTGCACGTTGATGTCCAGGTGGTAGTCGCAGTTCCACGCGGTCTGAATCCCCTCTGCCCAGATTCCCTGGAGGTTGGCGGGCATAGTACCCGGCCGCGAGCTGTTGATCAGCAAATACCGCCCGAAGTTGAAGTACAGTGCCGCCAGTGCGGGGTCGCTGCCGCCCTTGGCGAATGCCGCCAGACGCTGGTCAGTCGGCAGTTCGGCTGCCTTTGGGCTTTCGGGTTTGCCGTCGCCCAGCGTGAGGCCCACGCGGTCGAAGTACCCGCGATGATCGGCAACGTGCGCGGCGCGGAGGGCATCGCAAGTCTTCGCGGCGACCTTGTCCAGATCGTCCTTCGTCGCCTTGAGAGGGTCCTCCGTGCCGCGACCGGCGAAGCCCTGGTAGTTCGTCGCCGCCGCCACCAGCAACACCACCTCGTCGGCGGACTCGACCTGCAGCGAATCGCCCGCGACGCTGACCTTGCCGCCACGATTGACCGCCCGTAGCCGGGCCGCATACGTCATGCCGTCCACCCCCGCAACGCCGCTCTTGAGCTTGCCCGTCATCACAAGCCCTGCCGAGCCGTCGGCCTGGGTCTCGAATCGTTCGATGCGGTCAAGCCCAGCCGAGAAGGAGATGCTCCCCGGGCGGTCGGCGGTGAAACGAAGGACAATCACCTGGTCCGGCGCGCTGGCGAATGCCTCGCGGGTGAACGTCACCCCGTCGCGCTTGTAGCGGGCCGTTGCGATGGCGTCGCGAAGGTTCAGGCTGCGGCGGTAGTTCTCGACGTCCTCCCGCGGGTCCAGGATGACCGACAGCGGCAGCCTGCCGTGCCGCCGGTAACGGTGGATGGCGATCGCCACGACATTGTCGCCAGGGGTGAGAAATCGACTGACATTGTAGCGGACCGTGGCGTTCTTCATCGCTCGCCAGCCCGCGAGTTGGCCCACCTCCTGCCCGTTGACGTAGACGGTTCCGTTCATCGCGGCCGGGCCGATCATCAGCACGCCCAGCCGGTCAAACTGATCCTTCGTCAGCGTCAGGTGATGGCGCACGACGACCCATTCCAGCTCGTTCATCGTGTAGTCGCCCTGAACGACCTTGCCGCCGCCGATGACGTAATCCGCCCAGTCCTTGTCGTCCGCGTCGGGCTTGACGGTCGCCGGCACCTCGTCCTTGGTCACTACGATTCGCTTCCACTCGTTCAGGGGTGCGGGCTCAGCGGCGGGCTTCCATACGATGTGCAGATCGCCCAGTGCCTGATAACAGCCGAACGGGACGTTGGCGCCGCCGCCCCGCCCGCTCCCGGCGCCCTGGCAGGTGAAGGTCTGGTTGACCAGCGCCTCGGCCTCGACGTTCTTGCCCGCCAGCAACAGCCGGCGGATCTCCGGGAGGTTCTTGCTCGCCTCCGGCCGATCGTTGTCAGCCCGCGAACCGGACCACAGCGACTCCTCGTTGAGAGCGATTCGCTCGCGGCCCACACCGCCAAACACCATGGCCCCAAGCCTGCCATTACCCAGCGGCAAGGCCTCAAGCCAAGTCCCAGCCGGTCTGTCGTACCAAAGCATAGTATCGCCCTCTCCCGCCCATGCCGACCCCGCCAGAATAGCCAACAACGCCACCGCCAACGTCTTGCCAGCCAATTTCAACATTGTCTTGCTCCTGAATTCATCCGTTGCCGGTATTCAAGCCACTCGTTTGTCCGATTCATACGAGCATCTTCTGAATATCCGCCACTAGGCCTAGTGTCGCCAGGTAGCTCATGAACAGCGAGAATACCGTAATGCCCGCCAGGAGCACCCATTCCACGTGGCGCGGCCGATGGGCGCCCATGATATCTTTGCGGCTCGACAGCCATATCAGCCCTATCAGCGCCAGCGGCATCACCAGGGAAATCCCCGCCTGCGAAAGCAGCATCAGGAAAACCGGCCGGCTGTCCAGAACGGCGCCCAGGATGCTGACAAGGGTAAGCAGGCCGAACACGTAGGCCAGACGTACGGTGCAGGTGGTTCTGGGTTGGCCGTACATGTCCCGGGTCAACCACGGGATGACCATCATGTTCGGCAGGTGAGAAGAGATGCCGGCCGCCAGGATGCCCGCGACGAACAGGAACAGCGCCAGGTCGCCGAACAGCGGTCGCAGCATCGGAATCATCTCGTCGATGGCATTCATCTTGTGCCCCTGAGCGTGCAGCGTGGACGCGGCCGTTATCAGCACCGACACGCTCAGGATGAACATCATCGTCGCGCTGACAAGTGCGTCCCTGCTCTGCAGCTTCGCCTGGGCCATTGTCCAACCGTGGTCCTTGACCTGGCCGGAGCGGATCAGGAAAGCGAAGACCGACACCGTCGTGCCCACCATGCCGGCCAGGATGACGTATGGGCTGTTATCGCTGCCCTCGGCCACTTGCGGCACGCTGGAATGAACCCCTTGAGTGTAACGCCGAAACCGGGAAAGAAACGGATGGCCGAGCCTATGAACGCCAGGCCCATCAGCGCCACCATGACGCCCAGCATGGCCTCGAACCGTTTGGTGTTGCCGATCCATATCAAGGCGAGCACCACGGCGGCCACGATGACGCCGGCTGCGCCGCGGTTGATCTTGAACCCATGCATCTCCCGGCACCAGACCGCCACCACATCGACCAGAATGCCCATCATCCCCATCAGGGCTCCCAGGATAATGACCGTCAACCCGCCCCATAGCACCCACGCGTAGACGGGGTGAATGTGCCGCCGATAGGCCTCCATCGCCGTCATGCCGGTGACCATGGTGAACCGGCTGAAGAAGTTGATCAGGTACCACGTGATCAGGCAACTGACCAGCACAGCCCAGAGCATGCCCGTGCCGAAGTTGGCCCCGGCCTTGCTCATCGCGGTCAGGCTGCCGGTGCCGATGTTGTACCCTATCAGGAATATGCCCGGCATCAGGGCGCTGAGCCACTTCATACGATGGCGAGTCATCGGCTCTCCTTGCGTTGACGGCGGCTATGGCGGCTCGTTGCGGGCTTCGATGCGATTCCACGCGCCACAAGCCAAACGTGCGTCCGCACGCCTTTTCTCGATAGGGATAATGTCACTTGGCCGGGGCAAGTGTCAAGCCGCTGATCCGCGCCTTGCCGCCGGCCGGCGTCAACGTTACCTGCACGACGCCCGATTTGGCCAGTTCCAGATCGAAGGTCCTGGCCAGCGACGAAGCGCCCAAGATGATCCGCTCGGTCATCGGCTCCTTGATGCCGGGGACGAGCACCGCCGCGTCGAAAACCTGCGGGCTGCGTTTCGCGCCCGAGCGCTTGGGCAGCAGAAGCGTCAACCGATATCTGCCCGGCGATACCGCCGTATTGTGGCCGCCCATGATCGGCGTCACGCGCAGTGAGATCGGCTTATCCGACTCCAGGCCGGATTGGCTCACTTCCCATTTGGCGTCGGCTTTGGCGGGCGGCCTGGCCACGTAGCCGGCCGGGGCGCCCCAGGCCGGGGCCTTGGTTTCCTTTTCGCCGCGGACGTCCCAAAAGCGGTCATCGCGATCGACGAAGTATGTGAAGCGCCCGCGGTTCTGGGCCAGCATATCGTGCGAGGTCGGCGCGAAGTTGATGCGGATCGGCTCGGCGCCCAGTTGCTGGGCAAGGCGAAGGTAGT
>JAUWQU010000131.1 GCA_030610965.1 Phycisphaerae bacterium | reverse complement strand
GTTGAAGTTACTGTCTGAGTTCCAACCGTCTTCGGGACCTAGCGGCTCCATTCGGCATCGGATGAATATGACAAAGGGGTTCTGCTTTACTATGGCCTTATCGCCACCTTCACCATTAAGGCGGCCCGTGTTAGATCCGATCAGGGTCCATACAGTGACGGTCTCTCCCGCAGTAAGCTCGACAGGCCGCGTTCCGGAATCATAGGAGGTGGAGGTGTGGGTGCCGCCTTCAAACGGATTATCCTTCCAACCCCGGCCTGAGGACGTGTTGTCGAATCCGAATTGCCAACTCACCTTGTTCGATTTGCCCTCGCCCATTCCCTTGCTGAGGTCGTGCAGTCGAGAGAAGCGGAAGCCTCCCTCGACAGCCTTGCCCTCCGTGGGCGTCCGGGGAGTACCCCACGAGAAATCCTGCTGCAATTCGCCGTTCACGTACGTCTCGATCCAGATGGTTACCTTGTTGTTCTTCAGGGCCTTGACCTCGAAGTGCTCAACTTCCAGGCCCATATCCTTGAAGAACACCGCGTTGGGGACCTCCGTGCGTCTCACGTATGCTGACGGCATCTCCTCTTCGCCCCCGGACCGCCTTGAGCAAGAAGGTAGCAGCAAGGCGGTTACGGCGAGCATGGTAGCGATCGGATATCTCATGGGTCTCTCCCCGTGTCAGAAGCCGGGTTCATCAGGTTGTTATCCGGGATTTCCCGGATACCGTCATGCCTACGACCATCGCGAGCCCACTCGATAATCCTACCACGTTTTCGGACATCGACAAGCTCTTTCTGGACACCCTTCTTCCCAGCAACTTCTTCCCAGTTCTTCCCAGCAACTTGTTTGCCCCGAGCCCGACCTGTACAATTTACGGTGATGAACCTTACGCGTCCGATGGCGGCATCGGAACATGGGGCAAGCGGCAAAGGAGCGGAAGATGATACTTGAGCGTAGCAGGCGGGTTGGCGGCGCGGAACCGAGGAGGCTCTTGCGGCTGATCTGTCCGGCATATCCGACCTTCAACATTTACTCGGCCCAGGCCCGCGTGACGACTGCGCTTGGGCCGATCTGCGTGGCGACGGCGGTCCACGAGCTGCCGGGCTGGGACGTCGAGGTAATCGACGAGAACAATTACCACTACGGTCCGCGCGAACCCGAGGGAAAGCCGGACCACGAGGCCATCCAGCGCAGCCGGCAAGCCGACGTGGTCGGCCTGTACGGCGGCCTGACCAGCACCATCCCGCGCCTTTACGAGATAGCCCGGCTTTACGGGCGGATGGGTGTGACGATGATCGCCGGCGGGCAGCATTTCATCGAGGATTGCATCGACGAGGCGCTCGATCGCGGCATCGGCGTGATCGTCAAGGGCGAGGGCGAACTGGCCATCGTCGAGCTGCTGCCGAAGCTGATCGCCGGCGAGGGCCTCTCGAGCGTAGCGGGCCTGGCATACCTCGACGGCGGACGGATCGTCCACACGCCGGACCGCCCGTTGATGACGGACTTCGACTTGCTGCCGATCCCGGACTTCTCCATCCTGCGCTACGCGAAGATGAGATTATTCCCCGTCACCGGCGTGCGCGGCTGCGGGATGGACTGCGAGTTCTGCACCGTCAACGGCCGGCCTCGATTCGCCACGCCGCAACGCATCATGGCCCAGTTCGCCTCGGCACACGAGAAGCACCGCGCCAAACGCTTCTTCCTGGTCGACGACCTGTTCGGGCAGAACCGCGCCGAGGCGATCGAGTTGTGCGGCCTGCTGCGCGATTACCAGGCCGATATGGGCGCCAACTTCGACATCACCGTGCAGATCCGCCTGGACAAGGCCCGCGACGAGGAACTGCTCCAGGCCATGCGAGAAGCCAACATACAGATGCTGGCCATCGGGTTCGAGTCGCCCATAGCCGCCGAACTCCAGGCCATGAACAAGCGCCTGGACCCAGCCGAGATGATCGAACTGACGCAAATGTACCACCGCTCGGGATTCCACGTCCACGGGATGTTCATCTTCGGCTACCCGCTGCCGGAAGGCTCGGCCTTCAGAATGTCAGCCAAGGAGCGAATCCGCCACTTCCAACGGTTCATTCGCAAGGCCCGCATCGACACGCTGCAGGTGCTGCTGCCCGTGCCGCTACCGGGCACAAAGTTGACCCGCCGACTGCGCGATCGGGGCAGGCTCCTGCCGAGCCAGCTCGTGGGCCTGGAATACTACGACGGCAACTTCCCGCTCTTCGAGCCGGACGATCCACTGACGCCCGAGACCATGCAGGACGCGGCCCGGCTGATAATGCGCCGCTTCTACCGCCCGATGCAGATGTTCAACGTCGCAATGAACATCCTTGCGTTTCCGGCGATGGTGTTCTGGCTGTACCGCCTCCGCGTGGGCTGGGGGCGATGGAGCCGGCGGTGGTGGAGAAGCATCTACCGCACGGGCGGCTGGTTCATCATTCGCCGCTGGACGGCCGCGTTCAAGAAGGACGCCTTCCTGGCCAAACTCGCCGAAGCCAAACGCCACATCCGCAGCCAGGCACGCACCAGCACCGAGCACCAGGAGGACGAGGCCGATCCCCGGCAGCCCGCGCGGTAGGGCTGGCGAGGCCGGCCGATGATTCTCCAGGCAGGGATGCGGAAGGAAAGAAACGACGCCTCTCGCGGAGAACGCAGGGAAAGAAGTATGGACACATTTCTTCTCAGCGCTCTCAGCGCCCCGCGAGAAGGTATCAGGGGTCAGGAATCGCTTTCTGAGCGAAGAAGGTTCCTGACCCTCTGATACCCCGGGAACCTTTGTCGCTCCCCATAAATGTGCATGGTGTCTCCGGTAGCCCGGAATCCACGGGTAAACTTCAATTGCCCTCTGCTTTCGTACTCGCCGGCGGCAAGAAGGTGTTGTTCTGTACTGTTGCCCCGCAACAGTCGCTGGTCTGGAAAGCGGCAGCTTCGTCGATCTCCGCGGACGAGTAAACCTTGTTGCCCTCGATTCTCAGCGCCTCGGTGCTTCTTGCCTCAACACAGGCCCCGTCACCGCGGACAAACTCATTATCCATGATCCGGATATTCCGGTGGACCGAGTCGTTCGGCTCGCTGTTGCGCGGACTGATAAGAATCGCCTGCTTGCCGCAGTGCACAAAACGGTTGCGGCTAATCACCATATCGCGTACGCAGCCGGACTCAAACCAGCCTTCCGCATCGCTCTCGATGTCAATGCCGTTCATGTGTGGGCGGAGAAAATCGTTGCCGGTTACCCGCACGCGTCGCCGGGTCGTCAGAAGAAAGCCCCGTGTGGGTATACGCCGAACGGTGCAGCCGCTGATCTCCACCTCGGGTGTCCAGGTCACGTTCTCGATGACGTCGCCTTCATGGCGGTCGGGCGGCACGGGGCGCTCGAGCGTGAGCAGCAACTGCCAGGGATCGAGCAGATCTGCCGCCGTAACGCGATTGGGGGCATAGGTTTCCATCGTGTCCCAACGCACGAATTCGATCTCATCGCCGGGATTGAAGGCCATGAATCCGTATGTCTGCCGGTGCATGAAACGCACCTTTACCTGGTTTGCGGCGACTTCCTCCACAACGCGCAGGTACGTGCCGTGTATGTTGATCGCATCGTCATTGGCGCCCGAGAAGAGGCAGTCCTTGACGACGATCCTGCCGCGACAGCCGGAGAAGTGCATGCAATCGGCCCAGGCCGCGCAGGTTCGGCCGCTTTCTTCTTCCGGGGCTATACGAACGGAGTCCAGGGTAATGTCCGCGGAGAACTGACACAGCACACCCATGCCGTGGAGGAAGTAGAAATCGACCTGCCTGAAGGTGACGTTCCTGCTTCGCCGGATGAAGATGCCGACGCAATCGCGAAAGCCGTTGCGCAACTGAAACACCCGGCCTTGCATCATCTCATGCCTGCCATGAGCGCGGACGACATGAGGGGCGAGCTCCTCGATCCGCAGTTCCTTCAGAGGATTGGGACAGCGCCACACCCGATCCGCGTCGAGGTCAAGCTGCTGGGCAATGACCATTTCTTCAACACCATAACTCCAGCCTTCCCCCTGCCAGACAATCCGCCCGTCTGTCGCCCTGTAATGCGAATCCCTGTGAATCGCCAGGTCGGCATGATCGGCAGCGGCGTCCGTGACAGTGAACTCCGAGACGGTCGGCCGGTGATAGTCGAACTGCAGGTCGGAAATGGTTATGTCCTCGGAATGATCGATGCATACCTCAATCATCTTGCCGCGGTAGACGACGCGCGCGCCGGGCCCTGAAATGATGAGGTGTCTGGCATTGGCGATGAGGATACCGATCGCCTTCTCGCCCTCGGGATCGCCATTTGTGTTTGAGATATGGTACTTGAGCTTCAATGCGCCGGCGCGGTGAAGATCGTAGCGGCCGGGGGCGAAGTGGACCGTTATGGGCGACTCAACTGTCCCGGCGCCCGTGAGTGCAAGGGTCTGATCGAACGAACCCGGGGCGAGAATCTCTATCCGGTCGCCGGGCGCCAGGGCGAGGCGGTTCACCGGTGCGAACGTGCGCCATGCCCGGCCCGCCTCGGTGCCGCTCTGCTGATCGCTGCCGCCTGCCGGATCGACATAGTACGTGGTATTGCCGGGCGATGCTTCCCGCTCTTCGGTCAGAATATGCTTCATTTCTCAAACCTCTCCACGGGGGCTCCGAGATGCGATGCGGGAATCTGGAACGCCATACTGTTCTTATTTGGCTATTCTGTCGCGGCCTGGCGGAGCTTTCGCCAGGCGGCCATGGACCGCGCCAGGTGCTCGCGGGCGTCGCCGCGGATGCCGTAGCATTGCAGGCCCACGGGGCCTTTGTAGCCCACGGCCTGGAGCGTCTTCAGCAGGCCGGCCATGTCGAACGCGCCCTCGTCCAGCGGGGCTATCCACTTGCCCTTGCCCGCGCGTACTTCCGCGCCGGTCGGCGAGCCGTTGATGCTCACCGCCAGTAGCCGCGAGCCGGCCTTTGTAAGCTCCGAGCGGATGTCCTTCTCGTTGTCGGTCTTCAGGAAGTGGCACAGGTTGAACATCACGCCGGCGTTCGGACGGTCCACCTTGTCGGCCACGCGGACGGCGTCGCTGACCTTCTCCAGCCAGTCGCGGACGTGCGGGTACAGCGCCAGCTTCACCCCGAACGGCCTGGCCAGGTCGGCCATCTCGCGGATCAGCTCGACTGCCCGCGCGTCGCCGGCCTGATCGCTGGGCTTGCCCCCACTGACAAGCACACACAGCGTCGTAGGGCGGCCCTTCAACAGCGGGAGTATTTCCTTGAGCTTCGGATCGTACGGCTGCTTGGCGTCCGGCGCGACGTTCAGCCGGACGTAGATATGCCAGAGCTTGAGCCCGGCGGCGTCGAGCGTCTCGATTCGCTCGGCCACCTTGCCCAGCCAGAGGTGACCTGCCCCCGAGTAGCCAAGATCCTTGAGCATCTCGGCCTGCTGGGCAAGCGTGCGGCGCTTGGCGTCGTGGGTGTCCATGCACAAGGCGAAAAAGGGCCAGTCGCTGCCCTTGGCCACAAACGCCGCCAGCCACGCCTTTTGCACGGTCAGGTCCTTGCGGAACTCGCGCAGGCCCTCCCGCTTCCAGTGCCTGCCCATCAAGTCGTTGGCGTTGCGATAGGTGCGGTCGGTCAACTCGGCCAGCTTCTCATAGACAGCCACCGATTGTTCCATGTGCTTGCGGAAGGATTCGGCGAGATCGGCGGCGTTGCCGCCGTTGAGCATGCGGGCCTTGAGGATAGCCGCCCGCACCTTGTGTCGCAGGGCCTCGGCCGACAGCACGTACATCTCGCTGTCGCTGACGAACCGGGCCAGTTCCTCCTTTGAGGCGCGGTCGCTCGCCGCCGCGTGGGCCTCCCGCGCCGCCTCCAGCCCCTCCGTTGCCAAATCGCACAGCAGGTCGCACACCCTGTCCGGCGTCATCGCCTCGGTCACTTCCCGCCCAGCCGAGACTTCCCCGGCATACTGCGTCACCGGCATCGAGAGGCGCTGCGTCAAACCGGGCAGTCTATACTTGGCCTTGTAGCGCTCGAAGAAGTAGCTGTCCACCGGCTGGGAGTAATATATCTGGCGAGTGCGCCCGGCCTCCCGGGTCAGCGTGATCGGCACGTCGTCGATCCGCTTGCGAGCATTCAGAATCAGGTCCACGCCCTGGTTCTGTAGCATCACCGTGGCCCAGAAGTTGCCGAACTTTACAGCAGTAAGGTTCTGCATGCCGGGACTGATCGGCCCGGTCAGCACGTACCACTGGTACAGGGCCTTGCCGACCTGCGGCGAGTGGAATTTCTCGGCCAGGTACTCTTCCCAGTGTTCGCGTTCAGCCTGCTCGTCGCGATCGACCTTCCAGAGGTATCGCCCAAAGGCATCTAGATAGATTTGGCTACGGTCCAACCAGAGGAGCTTGGGGCCTTTGACCTGCTCGCGGTACCCAAACTGGTCCGGCGCGAGCTTGTCCTGGGTGTGGGGCCAGTCGAAGCAACTCAGGGCGAAGATCTCCGCGCCCTTGACGAATCTGAGCTTGCGCCACTGGCCAGCCGTCTCGCGAATCAGCACGGGGCTGGCCCAGCGCATCGGCTGGAGGTCCATCGGGGGGCCGTGGAGGTTCACGATGTGCCCGGTCAGCACGCCGCGCCACGACTCGTGGCGCCGGTCGGGAACGGGACTGGTGAACGACTCGTCGTTGTGCTTCAGTTCCGAGTAGCAATTCTCGTACAACTCGCGGATCTGCGAGCGGAAGTCGTTGTTCATCGTCCAGTCGCGAATGACTAGCAGAGGGTTCTTTCCGCTAGCCTTGGCGGCCGCGAAAATCACGTCGCGGAACCATTCCAACTGGTGGCTGGACGCCAGCGTCTCGCCGGGGCAGATGTAGAGCCCAACGCCGGGAAACTCCTCGAAGTAGCGGCCAAGGACATACTTGTAGTAGCGGGCGACCTCGGGCGTGGGTCGGCTGACTGCCGAGGCCCCGAATCCGCCCCGTTGGGCCTTGAAGCGCGAGGCCCGCTTGTTCGGCAGGTGAATGTTGTAAAAGTGCAGCAGCACCCGGATATTCCTCCGCTGACACTGCTGGGCCAGCCAGTGGAACTGGTCCTGGTTCTGCTTGAGTTGCTCGGCTGTCAGGTCCGTAACGCCGGGGTACTCGGGCAGCTCCAGGATGTCGGGGAACGGGTGGCTGGCCCAGAGGAACAGGGTGTTGAAGCGGGCGTCCGCCAGAGCGTCGAGATACCGCGTCATGAACGCGCGCTCGAAGAACCACGGGAACCGCTCGGCGTTGAACTGGGCGTCATAGGCGGCGATCCGACCGCCTGATACCGCCCCCGCGATCCACAATGTCGTGCCGCGGATGTCGAAGGCGGGCTTCTCCACCTGACCGGCCTGCGCCTCGCCGCGGACCGTCGCCTGGGCACCGTATAGCCACCCCGCGGGCGAGCCGGCCTCGATGACTACCCGCTCCCCCTTGCGGACCACCCGGAAGGCCTCCGGATGGCCGAGGCCCTCGACCGCCTTAAGCTCCACTCCCTTCTGCCCGCCCGCATCCAGCAGAAC
The DNA here is from genome assembly GCA_030610965.1 of Phycisphaerae bacterium. Taxonomy (GTDB): domain Bacteria; phylum Planctomycetota; class Phycisphaerae; order SM23-33; family SM23-33; genus JAUWQU01. The sequence continues at coordinate 806 of JAUWQU010000131.1, read as the reverse complement.
CCGCGCGTACTCCGACTGGGGAGTTGCTTGTCCCACGCCCGTTGAAACCATGCAGGCAACCATTCCCAGTGCTATCATTGTCCGTCGTTGCATGTTGCACTCCTGTCGCTCAACGAGGGGTGGACCCGTGCTGAAGGCGGCACCCGGCACAGTGCCGGAAGAAAATCCATATTCTCAGATTAACTGTTCAACCGCCCGCCGAATGCCACCTCAAAGCGTCCACGGCTCGCGCATCGCGCGGGAGAGCATTCGGTTGGCGGCCGGGTCGTCGCCGAAACGCTCGGCATCGGGGTCCCAATGGAGCTTTCGGCCCAGGTCCATCGCGATGTTGCCTATGTGCATGACCGAGCAGCAGCGGTGGCCTATCTCGGCCGGGAAGTATGGGTCCTTCCTGCTCGCCACGCAGTCGAGGAAGTTGCGGTGCTCGCCGCCCGGGCAGGTGTAGAGGTGCAACTCGCCGGGGCCGATCACGCTCTTGAGGATTTCGGGGCTCGATGCCTCGAGCCGGCCACGCCAGCCGTTGTTGCCTACCCAGCCGTCGTCGCCCTCGAAGCGGATGGCCACCCCGCCGCTGTCGACGAACATCTCCACTCCGTCGGCATATCGGTAGCGGAGATAGAATTCGTGGTACGTGTCGTAGAGCCCGCCGGCGTGGGACTTGCCTGTGCCCTCGACCTCGACGGGCCCGGTGCGTTCGGTATCGTTGCCCCACTGGGCCGTGTCGATCAGATGGGCGCCCCAGTCGGCCAACTGGCCCCCGGAGTAATCCCGCAGCCAACGGAAGTTGTAGTGGACGCGATCCGGGC
>JAUWQU010000064.1 GCA_030610965.1 Phycisphaerae bacterium | reverse complement strand
GGCTACAGGCTTCAGGAGAAGAGGCTACAGGAGAAGAGGCTTCAGGCTTCAGGTTTCAGGCTTCAGGAGAAGAAACAGTGGCCGGCAGTCGCGAAGCTCCCGCCGTTTTTGCTGCGCCTGTAGCCTGAAGCCTGAAGTCTGAAGCCTTCCGTCTGAAGCCTGAAGCCTCAAACGTTGTACGTACGTCAGGAAAGAGCTTGTCGATGTCCGTCAAGGCGATAGAATCACCGCAAAGGCCCGCGATGTTCGTGGGCACAAATCCATCTGGGAAATGTCGGACTGGAGTTCGAACCGGCGGTGCGGGAACATGCTCGTTCCGCAACGAACCTTCCGAGCAGGAACCTATCATGAGCAGCGATGCCCTCGAGCTTGCGTCCCCGCACCCCAAAGCCGATCGCGAGGAGATGTTCGACATCATATCGAAGACCTTCTCAGGCGACGGGTACTTCAACTTCCTCAACAGGTGCCGAAATTCCTACATCGGCGGCAGTCACTACGACTGGGGCGCGTCGGTGATCGGTCGCATGGACGGGAAGGTGGTCACGCACTGGGGCGTGTGGGGCTACGACATGCGGATAGGCCGTTCGTCCGTGCGCGTGGCCGGCATCGGGGCGGTGTCCACACACGGGGAGTATCGAAAGCGGCGCCTCATGTCCCGAACCATCGCCCGCGCCCTGCCTGGCATGCGCGAGGCGGGATATGACATGACGTTGCTGTTCGGCATCGACGACTACTACCACCGCTTCGGCTACGTTCGGGCATTCCCGTCGACAACCTACATCGTGGCCGTCGGGCAACTGCCGACGGACAAACCCGCGCCGCGGTGCCGAAAGCTCAAGCGCCTCCCGCTGGCCGAGATGGCCCCCGTCTACAACCGCCGCAGCGCCGACCTGACGGCCACGGCTGTCAGGCCAACCTACCGCAAGGCCGTCTTCCTGGGCGATCAGGAGGGCTTGTTCTGGCGGGACGCCAAGGGCAAACTCGCCGGATGGGTGCTCACCCACGGCAACACGTGTGTGGACCACGCCGGCCAGCCCGAGCAGGTGCTGCGCGTCCTGGGCGAGTTGGCGCGGAAGCGAGCCTGGCCGGACGTGAGATTCGGCGCGCTGCACCACGGCACGGCGCTTCGCAAGCGCATCACGGCCGGCACTTGCCGGTCCGAAACGCACTACACCCGCAGCGGCGGCGCGATGATCCGCACACTGGACCTCCGCCGCGCGCTCGAAAAGATCTCGCCCGAACTCTCCCGCCGCATCGCGGCTTCGCACTTGAGCGGCTGGCGCGGAACGCTGGCCGTCAGCGACGCGCGCGAGCGGGTGGTGCTCAAGATCGGTGGCGGGGAAGTGGGCGTCATCGACGGCCCGGTCGGCAAGAACGCCATTCGCGGCGGCCAGGAGGTGGCCCAGCTCATCATCGGCGCCGACGAGCCCCGGGCCGTCTGCGCCGCGGCCGGCATGAAGGCCACGGGCGAGGCCGCCAGATTGCTGGACGTGCTTTTCCCCGCGCAGCACCCGTGCCTCGCGGGCGCGGATAGATTCTGATCGCAAGGAGAACCAGTTTGAGCACCATCATCCCAGAGGGCTACAAGCCGACCATGGACGTCTTCCGGACGGAGCGTTGCATCAAGTTCCTGAAGGATCGCTTTGAGGCCTCGCTCGCCCGGCGCTTGAAGCTTCGTCGGGTAACCGCGCCGCTGTGCGTCAAGTGCGGCACGGGCATACAGGACAACCTCAACGGCGTTGAGCGGCCGGTGCAGTTTCCTGTCCGAGGCGACGGCGACACCAGCTACGAGGTCGTCCAGTCTCTCGCCAAGTGGAAACGGCTGGCGCTGTGCAAGTACAACTTCGGCCGGGGCGAGGGCATCTATACGGACATGAACGCCCTCCGGCCAGATGAGGAGTCCCTCGACAACACTCATTCGGTCTACGTGGACCAGTGGGACTGGGAGCGGGCGATCGCCCCGGCCGACCGCAACCTCGACTATCTCAAGGCCGTCGTCCGCGACATTTACACCGCCATCAAGGATACCGAGTGGGAGATGGACGACAACTTCGGCATAGCGCCTTTCCTGCCGGAGGAGATCGTCTTCATCCACACCGAAGACCTGGCCCGCGGCTATCCCCAAGCCGACAGCCAGGAGCGCGAGCGGCTGGCGTGCCGCGAACACGGGGCCGTGTTCTTCATCGGCATCGGCGGAAAGCTGCCCGACGGGACCATACACGACGGCCGGGCGCCGGACTACGACGACTGGACCACGCCCACCGGCGAGGGGCATTGTGGCCTCAACGGCGACATCTTCGTCTGGAACCCGGTCCTGGGCATGCCCCTCGAACTGTCCTCGATGGGCATCCGCGTCGATGCGCCGACCATGCTCAAGCAACTGGAGATCCGCGGCTGCACGGAGCGGAAGGACCTGCCCTGGCACAAGCTGTTGCTGGAGGGCAAGCTGCCGCAATCGGTCGGTGGCGGCATCGGCCAGTCGCGGCTGTGCATGCTGCTGATGAAGCGCGCCCACGTCGGCGAAGTCCAGGTCGGGCTCTGGCCGCGGGAGGTCGTCGATACCTGCCGGAAGGCAGGAATCCAACTGCCATGAGGCAGCACGGGCGCGGGTGATTACGGTTCTTCCGCCCGAGCCGCGGGGCTGTCATTCGATCCCGCGGCCCCGCGGATGCCGGGCTTTATCGGTGCGGCCCTGACTGCAAGCAGCGCCGCCCTTGTTTTTCTGGATAAGGAGCAATTATGAGAACTTCTTTGTGTCGCGCCGCAATCGCATCTGCCGCCGTACTGCTGCTGGCCGCCGCGCAGACGATCGCTCAAGATCAGACGCCAACTGAGCAGCCTCCGGATTTGACCAAGCAGATCGATTTCGAGCGGAAGGGAGAGTATTACCTCGGCTCGACCGGCGCCAAGGGCTGGATGTTCGTAAACAAACGTTTCATGACGGATGAAGCTCGCCAGATACTCATCACAAAGGTCGAACCGGGCTCCCCCGCCGACGGCATACTGGAAGTCGGGGACGTGATACTCGGCGTCGATGGGGAATACTTCAAGTCCGACGCCCGCGTGTGTTTTGGCCTGGCGATCGACGAAGCCGTTACCGAAGAGAACAAGGGCGTTCTGAAGCTCATCCGTTGGCGCCCGCTCAAGGGCTCGCCGGCAAGGCGGGGCAGGCAGAAGCCGGCCGAACTGAAACTGAAGATCGTGGGAGCGTATAACGACACAGCTCCCTACCACTGCCCCAAGTCACAGAAGATCCTTGCCGACGCGCTGGCGGCTCTCGTCGAACGGGAGGATTGGGGCATGTTCGGCGTGAAGGCGCTGGCCTTGCTGGCCACGGGCGAGGCCAAATACGTCAAGCTCGTCCGCGACTTCATACACGAGGCCAAGTGGGCAAAACCCGACATAAACATCAGCGTGGAATCCGGAGGATTGGTGTGTTGGTCAACCGGTTACCACAACCTGGTTCTGACGGAGTATTACCTGGCCACCGGCGACAAGTACGTGCTGCCGGCGATTCGGGAATACTCAGTCAAAATCGCCATGGGCCAGAGCGCCGCGGGCACCTGGGGGCATGGCTTCGCCTGGACAAGTAAGAACGACGGCAAACTGCATGGCCGCTGCCTCGGCTACGGCGCTTTGAATCAGGCGGGCTTGCCCTGTTTTCTCTCACTGATACTCGCCAAAAAGTGTGGCGCCAACCATCGCGAGATCGACGATGCGATCGTGCGTTCCAACCGTTTCTTCAGCAAGTTCACCGGCAAGGGATCGATCGGTTACGGGTTTCACAGGCCCAGCCTCGAGATCCACTGCAACGGTAGAAATGGGATGTCCGGGAACGGCAAGAACGGGATCGCGGCGGTGGCTTTCAGCCTGTTGGGGCAGCGCGAGGGCAAGCGGTTCTTCTCCAAGATGGCTGCCTCACTTTACAAGACGTGCGAGTACGGGCACAGCGGCAACTGCTACTCCTACTTCTGGGACCCCCTGGGGGCCAACTGCGCCGGGCCCAAAGCGGTGGCTGCATTGCACAAGGAATTGCGTTGGTATTACGCGCTTACCCGAATGGCGGACGGCAGCTTCGTCAACCAACCCCTCGGCGGTCACTACGGCCGTTGTGTACTCGACCCGACGGTCGCCCAGGTGCTGATTGCATCCCTGCCGCGAAGAGCGATTTATCTAACCGGCAAGCAGCAGGATCATAAGGACTGGATCGACGCCAAGGAGGTCGAAGAGGCCGTTGCGGCCGGCAAATGGCGATTTGCCGACACCGGTCACATGAGAGCCAAGGAATTGATCGACCGGCTGGGCAGTTGGTCGCCAATTGCGCGCGAATGGCTCGCCATGGCCCTGGCCGAGAGAAAAGGCGATTTCATTCCGCGGTTGATGGCTATGGCCAAGAGTGACAGGCCCGAAGCACGTGCCGGGGCCTGCACCGCACTGGGATATCAGGGCGAACGGGCCGCGGATGCGGTGCCCGTTCTGTCCAAGGCGCTTACGGACGAAGCATCCATCGTTTGTATCGCGGCCGGCTACGCCCTGGCGAGATTGGAAAAGACAGCCCGCAAGGCCGTGCCCGACATGCTGCGCGCGGTCGCGTATTCGAAAGAGCAGGGGCTCATGCGCCCGACACAACAGGCGCTGGCTTACTCGATCGGTTATCCCGGCGGCAGGTATGCTCCGTTGTATTTCAAAGGGCTATTGCCCACATTGGCGGCCGACGGCGATCCATTGGAAGATGTGGATCGCGAACTGCTGTACGCATTCGTTAAGGAGATCTCAAAAGATTCCTCCGCGCGGGTACGCGGTTGCGGTGCTTACGTGTTCAAGCACTTCACCCGCAAAGACACGGCCGTCATGGCCCAGTACATCTACGACTGCACGAGGGAATTGGCCCCGAACTACGCGATGTTCGGCGACCTTCCTCGCAATTTCGGCCTTGAACTCATGGCGAGATACCGCATCGAGGATGGCTTGGCGCTTTGCTTTGAGACTCTCGACCTGGGCATGTGGGGCGCGGGCACCCGAATCCCGAACCGCCTGAAGACCCTTCAGGCTTACGGCGGTGCTGCCGGATCCGCCTTGCCTGAGGTGAAGGACCTGAGATGGAGCGTAAAGGCTGGCGAGTACCGAGAACTGTTGGAGCAGACCATTGACCTGATCGAGAAGGACAAGAACCCGGCCAAAACCGTCGGCCTTGCCGTTCTTGTGGATCAGGAAATGGTCGAAAAGGAAGTGTCCAAAGCCCCCAGCAAGGCCCAGCGCATCAGTGTATGCCGCGGGCTGATGAAGAAGTATCCCGACAATACGTTCCTGCAGACGGCTTGCCTGCGGCGGCTGGCGACCATGCTCGATGCCGATGCGCTGGCCAGGCTCCAGGCCGCTGTCGGCCGGTCGGACAGCGAGAAGACGACTGCTCAACTCGTCGATCACCTGTCCAAGGCGGACTCGAAGCAACTACGCCAGGCCGCCGAACGCTCGTTGGTCGCCGCGTGTCGACGTTCGAAAGACGCCAAGCAGTCCGTTGAACCCGTCATCGCCGCGATGGCCGATACTGACGAAACGACGCGGGTATCTCTGCTCAGCGTGCTGGGGCGAATCGGCGGCAGCAAGGCCCTGGCTTGCATCACCGGCGCGGCCGGCGATGACGACCCCCGCGTGGCAAGGGCCGCCTTCGAGGCGTTGGGGACGTCACCCGATCCCAAAGCCACGCTTGCATTACTGGGCTTCGCCGACGATGGTGCGGACCGTCGGCTCAAGGGCCAGGCGCTGGAGGCATGCCTTCGACGGGTGGTCAATGAGAGGGCCCCGAGTGACAAAGGCCTCGGCCTGCTTGCGAGGATCATGACTCTCGACGGGTCCGGCAGGGTGACCAGGATGGCGCTGGCCGAACTGCCGTGGTCGCCCTCCATCGCCGCGCTGCGCCTGGCCCAGTCGCGTCTGGCGGAAAAAGGATTGGGCGAACCCGCGGCCCAGTCCTGCCTGGGCATCATCCAGGCCATGAACCTGAAGGATGCCAAGCAACGCCGGGCTGCCGCCGCCGCAGTGAAAGAAGTGGTCAAGGTAACGAAAGACGAGCAAACCGCCACCGCAGCCAGGCAATTACTCTCCAAACTTGGCCAGTGACGTCCCCGGTCAGGTATAATTAGTGAGCGCGAATCCCCGGCGACTGTCGCGGGGGCTCGGTCGGATTCGAAATGCCGGTCTGGAGTTGACGCCCGCCGGCTGGGAAGGCGCCGTCCAGCGGCCCCAATCGCCATCTTCAGAAACAAGCACTGAACGTCAGCAGCAGAATCGGCCCCGCCGGAGTGGGCCGCGGATATCGACAGTGCCGGAGGCGCCCGAGGGTGCCCGGCCGAGGAAGTCTCGTCACCAAACGAAGGTTGCCGGACCGTCGAAGCTCCGGTCGCCAAGGAGACCAACATGGCACAGAAAGACAAGCTAACGACGGCTTCGGGAGCGCCCGTGGCGGACGACCTGAACAGCGTAACCGCCGGCCCGCGCGGCCCGGTGCTGCTCCAGGACGTTCACCTGATGGAGAAACTGGCGCACTTCAACCGCGAGCGAATCCCCGAGCGTGTAGTACATGCCAAGGGGGCCGGTGCGTTCGGCACGTTCGAGTGTACGGCCGACATGAGCAAGTACACGCGGGCGAAGTTCCTCTCGCAGGCAGGCCAGAAGACGGAGGTGCTGGCGCGGTTCTCGACGGTCGGCGGGGAGAAAGGCTCGGCCGACGCCGCGCGCGACCCGCGTGGCTTCGCCATCAAGTTCTATACGGCCGAGGGCAACTACGACATGACCGGCAACAACACGCCGGTCTTCTTCATCCGCGACCCGCTGAAGTTCCCGGACTTCATCCACACCCAGAAGCGCGACCCCGCCACAAACGCTCCCGACCCGGACATGTTCTGGGACTTCCTGTCCCTCACGCCGGAGTCGATTCACCAGGTGACGATCCTCTTCTCCGACCGCGGCACGCCCCGGAGTTACCGCCACATGAACGGCTACAGCAGCCACACGTTCAAGTGGTACAATGCTCAGGGCGAGTACTTCTGGGTGCAGTACCACTTCAAGACCGCCCAGGGCATCCGGAACCTCACGCGTGAGGAGGCGGTCCGGCAGTCCGGCCAGGCCCCCAACCACGCCACGACGGATCTGTACGACACCATCGCAGCGGGCGACCTGCCGGCCTGGCGGGTCTGCGTGCAGATCATGCCATCCGAGGCGGCCAAGACCTACCGCTGGAACATCTTCGACATCACAAAGGTCTGGCCGCACGAGGACTACCCGCTGATCGAGATCGGGCGGATGACGCTCAACCGCAACCCGAGCAACTACTTCGCGGAGATCGAGCAGGCGGCGTTCAGCCCGGGCAACTTCGTGCCGGGCATCGCGGCCTCGCCGGACAAGATGCTCCAGGCAAGGGTAATGAGCTACCACGACGCCCACATCTATCGGCTTGGCACGAACTACCAACTCCTGCCGGTCAACGCGCCGCGGGCCTGCCAGGCCGCCACGTACCAGCGCGACGGGCACATGCGGCTGGGCGACAATGGCGGGGGCGGGCCGAACTACTGGCCGAACTCGATGGGCGGACCCGCGCCGGACGCGAGCTTCGCCGAGCCGCCGATCGACTTGGAAGGCCCCGCCGCACGGCATCCGCAGGACCTCACCGACGACGACTTCTTCCAGCCAGGCGAGCTCTACCGACGCGTCATGAGCGACACGGACCGCGAGCACCTGGTCGGCAACATCGTAGCGCACCTCGGCGGGGCCATGAAGCGTATCCAGCTTCGCCAGACGGCCCTGTTCTTCAAGGCCGACTCGGACTACGGCCGGCGAGTGGCCGAGGGCCTGGGCCTGGACGTCGCCGAGGTCGAGGGCCTCGCGGCCATGTCGCAGGCAGACCGCGTCAAGGCGACGGCGAAGTAGCGCCGGCGCACCGCGGTCAAGCCCCGGGGCGACCGCCTGTCGGGCTGCGGGCTACGGCGGTTCTGTGGTCCCATGCACTGCGGGGCCGTCGCGAACAGGCCCGGCACAAGTACCTGTATTTCTCCAAGAAGCTGATCATCCGAAACAAGGGCGAGGAACGTAGCGACGAAGAGATACTCAAAGAGGCCGTCACCGACGTTGTTGCACCGAAATTCCCGGCCACGTGAGCCGGGGTATGAAACGGCAAGGACGGGCGTTGTCACCTCCCGTTTCGGTCAAAGGCTTACGGGGATTTGGAGCACCTGCCGCCGCGCTGTGAAGTTTCGCGGCTTGCCTACTGGCGGGCAGCTTTCGGACTCGCTCTTGAACACCCGACTCGCCGGTTAACAGAAGCGTTCGCCCAGGGAGGGCCTCACCGTCATTTCGAGCTTCCATCCCGGATTCGTTACCGGGCCTTCGCCTTTGCGGCGGCTTCCTTCTTGATCGCGGCCATCTTTTTGTGAGCTTCCTTCTCGGTCAGCTTGCCGGCTTTGACCATGGCCTGCAGCCTTTTCCAGATGGCTTCCAGGTCATCGGTCCGGGCCTTGGCAGCGCCAATGCTCTTCAGATAGGCCTCCCACCGGGCCTTGCCCTGCGCCTCGGTCACCTTGCCTGCCTTGACGGCGGCCTTGATCTTCTTGCCGACCTCGGCGATTTCTTCACGGCTTGGCTTCTTCGCGTCGGTCTTGTGCTGGTAGGCCATTCGCTTCTTGATGCTTTCGTATTGCTTATTGGCTTCTTCCCGCGTCATCTTGCCCGCTTTGACTGCCCCCTCGATGCGACGCTTGATCGCGCCCCAATCCGGCCTGTCAGATTTGGCTTCGCCCGCCTTTCCAGAATGCTCGCCATGCCCGCCCATCATCTTTCGCATCCCTTGCATCCTGGCTCGGCCCTGCTCTGGGGTGATCTTGCCGGCGGCGACCGCCTTGCGGATCTCCATCCCGGCTCGCTCCAGATCCTCAGGGGTGATGCGCTTGCGTTCATCGCCACGCTTACGGTCGCCTCCCTTGTCGATCGCCGCCCACTTGGCCAATGCTTCTTTCTCGGTAATCTCGCCTTTGGCCACAGCGGCTTTGAGTCGTTCGCCGATCTCGGCTTTTTCAATCTCGCGCCAAAGGGCCCCGGCTTCTTCTCGTGATATCCGGCCGGCTTCGAAGGCCCCCTTGATGGTTCTTTCCTTGACCTCATGCCACTTGGCCCAGGCTTCTTTTTCGGTTATGTCACCTTTCGCGGCCGCCGCCTTGATTCGCTCGCCGGCATTTTCGAGCCGCTTGCCAACCGACTTGACGCCGTCTTCATGGCCACGATTGTCCCCGGCCACGCTTCTGAGCGCATTCATCATGACTACGGCTTGTTTCAGCGAAAGCTCGCCATCGCTCACGGCCGCGCCGAGTCGCCTTTCGACCGCGTCGCAGTCCTGGGCATGCGCCACGCCAAGGGGAAGCACTACAACGGCGCACAGCAGGACACACGCCTGCAACCAACGGGAGTTCGAACGGTTCGATGTTTCGGATACGATCATCTTGAGTCTCCTTTCAAGGAATCCGCCGGAGGTGATTTCGCTCGCCAGGGCACAGGTCGATCGCCTGCTTCAGCATCGCTAATGCGGAATGGTATTGACCCTTCAGAGCCGATTGTGCGTTCATACGCATTCTCTCCTGCTGGCAAGCATACCCCGCCTGCCAGAAAGTGGAAAGAAGAAAATGGGCCGTACGAGCCACGAGACAGAGGCTTCAGGAGGAAGGCTTCAGGCTTCAGGCTACAGGCTTCAGGAGAAGAAACAGTGGCCGGCAGTTGCGAAGCTCCCGCCGTTTTTGCTGCGCCTGAAGTCTGAAGCCTGAAGTCTGAAGCCTCAGACGCTATCAACTGATGGTTGTAGAATGTGTTATGATCCGCCATGAAGAAATGTCGACCGCAGAGCCACGATTCAGCGCGGACCGCTCTCGGCGCCGGCGCATTGGCAGGCCGTGGAAACCATGCCGCCGGCCCGTGGCGGCGGGCGGGGGGGCGTGGTAGAATTGCGACGACTCCAACGGAGAACGAAATGAACACAC
>JAUWQU010000283.1 GCA_030610965.1 Phycisphaerae bacterium | reverse complement strand
ACATGGCCGACAAGCGGGGGCGGTTCGATCACGTCCGGCTGATCGAGAACACCGCCGCCCGCGTGGTGGTGCACTGGCGGTACGCGTCGATCGACGTGGGGTATGTGTTTCCCGGGGCGAACGTCTGGGCCGACGAGTATTACACGATCTACCCGGACGGCGTGGGGGTGCGGTGCCTCGAGGGGATAAACGGCGGCTGGCAGGACACGCAGTTCCTGTCGCAGCCTGGCACGACGTGCCTGGACAACATGGACCTGACGGCCCTGACGGTCGCGAACATGGACGGCGAGAGCAAGGATCTTACGTGGCAGCCGCCGAACCGCGTGCCGGCCAACCCGCTGAAGGACGCCTGCATCAAGCGGATCAACTTCAGGTCGAAGTGGAAGGTGTTCGCGGTCTACAAGCAGGGCGCACAGATCAACCAATGGGGCGGAAGCGAGCAATCGAAGCACACGGCCGACCCGTTCGCCGGGCCGTGGAACCACTGGCCGGTCGGGCTCAACCCGTCGGACGGCAGGTACGCGGTGTCGAACGACCGCGTCACTCACGCGGCCCTGGGCGGTGCGGACAAGACGGGCAACCTGATCATCTACGGCTTTACGGACCGGTCGGCGGCGAGCCTCGCGGTCCTGGCGAGGTCATGGAACAATCCGCCGACGATCGACAATCCGAAGGGATGCGACAGCAAGGGATACGACCAGGCCCAGCGGGCGTACGTCCTGGCCGCGATAGCAAAGCCGATTTCGTTTACGCTGAACGGCTCGAAGGACTCGCCCATCTGCAATCCGTGCTTCGTCCTGGCCAACTGGGACAGCGATGCGGCGGCGGCAGTGACAGTAAACGGTTCGCAGGTCAAGGCGGGCAAGGCCTTCCGGGAGGGCATCGTGCGTGACACGGCCGGTAAGAGGCAGATGATCATCTGGCTGGAGCTGGAATCTGACCGGCCGATCGAATTGAAAATCAGCGAGTCGCCCGGCGGGGCCGGGGCGAGATGAGTCACCCGCGGCTCAGCAGGATTCCGCTTAAAGGCAACGTGTACCCGAACCTGTTCGGTTTCCATCCGCCGTTACAGATCGACGGCAAGTTCGGCTAAGCGGCGGGCGTGAACGAAATGCTCGCTTAGACGAGTTGGCCTGTTTTGTCGTTAAGAAGAGGAACCGCAACATGAAGCGTATGGTGGTTTTTACCCCGGGTGTTTTGGCAATAGTATGGCTGGCATCGGCGACGGCCCAGGCGGGGCCCATCGAGGATGCCCTGTCGTCCGTTCGCGACGTGCGGGCGGACATGTATTCCAGGCAGTCCAGCGTGCTGGGCGAGTTGCCCGGCCCGGCCGGCGTTAAGCTGCATCTCGCTGATGGCGGCGTCCATCCGGCCCTGACGGATCTTTCGATCGAGAATTTGCGCAAAGCCTTTATGCAGGGCATCGTAGAACTCGGTCCTCGCCTTGCCCTTGTCCTCGGGCGTCAGGTCCTGGCCCTTGGGCAGGGGCCACGGGTCGGTCCTGAACGCCGGGAGCGGGTCCTCCCACGAGCCCACGTTTGCATGCGGGAACGAGCCCCAGCCGTAACGTATCGCCACCAGGCTGATCCGCAATCATCTCTGCCAAAACGCCTACCCCTGCGGTGCATCCCTGCTGAAACGCCTCTTGTCAAAGGGCCTTCCTGAAGGCCGCGATCGCCGCGTCGATACCGGCGGCGTCCACCATCAGGCGGGTCACGGCGCGGATGTGCTCGGGGCCCATGTCCAGCAGCAGCACGCCGGCGGCCTCGAGTTTCGCCACGAGGTCTGCTGCGGGCATCGAAGTCACGCGGAAGACGACGATATTGGTCTCCACGTCGGCCACGTCCAACTCGATGCCCTCCATGGCTGCAAGGGCCTCGGCCAACCTGCGGGCGTTGGCATGGTCGTCGGTGAGCCGCTCGCGGTGGTTTCGCAGCGCATGCAGCGCCCCGGCCGCGATTATCCCGGCCTGCCGCATCCCGCCGCCGAACATCTTGCGAATGCGCCGCGCGCGGGCGATGAACTCCTCGCCGCCGGCCAGCGCCGAGCCCACCGGCGCGCCCAGGCCCTTCGAGAAGCACACGCTGACCGAGTCGAAATAGCCGGCGTACTTGCTCTCGGGTATGCCCGTCGCCGCCGACGCGTTCCACAGCCGAGCGCCGTCCATGTGCATCCGCAGGCCCGCTTGCCTGGCGGCCTCGGAGACCTCGGCAATCTGCTCGACAGGCCAGATGCTCCCGCCGCCGCGATTGTGGGTGTTTTCGACGCAGACGAGCTTTGTCCGGGGAAAGTGCAGGTCCGACGGCATAAGCCCCGCCCGCAGGTCGTCGGCCGTGAAAATGCCGCGCCGCGTCCGCAGCAACCTGCACATTACGCCGGACAGCGCCGCAGGCCCGCCGCATTCGTAGAAGTAAATGTGGGCGTTCTCGCACATCACCACCTCGTCGCCCGGCTCGGTGTGGCACCGCAGGGCCACCTGGTTGGTCATGGTGCCGGATGGCATGTACACCGCGGCCGGCATGGAGAGAATCTTCGCCGTCTCCCGCTCGAGCTCGCCGATTGTCGGGTCCTCGTCGAACACGTCGTCGCCGACCGTCGCCTCGGCCATCGCCCGCCGCATCTCGGGCGTCGGCTGGGTTATCGTGTCGCTGCGAAGGTCGATGAATCGAGTCATCGTGCGTCCTTTCAAGGCCAAAAAAACAGCGTTTAACCACAGAGGTGCAGAGCATTGCGGAGAAAAGAAGAAACATCTGATGGGGATTACATGGATTAAAGGATTACATGGACAAAAGCATCTATTAGTTTCTTAATCCATGTAATCCTTTAATCCATGTAATCCCCATCGAATGCTTCTGTTTCTTCTTCTTCTGCTGCTTACCTCTGGGCCTCCGCGTCTCTGCGGTAAGCCACCATCACCGAAGGTCCAGAACGTCCTGCATGTCGTAAAGGCCGGGCTTCCTGCCGACGAGCCACTCGGCCGCTCGCAGGGCGCCGCGAACGAACGTGTCGCGGGTGTGTGCGGAATGGCCGACGTGGACGGTCTCGCCAAGGTTGCCGAAGTGAACCGTGTGCTCGCCGACCGTGTCGCCTACGCGAAGCGCGTGCATGCCGATCTCGCCGGGCTGCCGCGGGCAGACGCCGCCCCGGCCTAGAACCGCCACCTCGCCGTAATCCTTGCCGAGCGACCGGCAGATGCTCCTGGCCAGGGAAATGGCCGTGCCGGACGGGGCGTCCTTCTTGAAGCGGTGGTGAGTCTCCTCGACGTCGATGTCGTAGTCCGGCCCGAGCGCCTTGGCAACCATCGCCACGACCTTCAGAAGCACGTTGATGCCCACCGAAAAATTCGCCGCCTGGACGATCGGTATCTCGCGGGCCGTGTCGGCCACCTCAGCCTGCTGGCTTGCGGTCAGGCCCGTCGTGCCGATTAGCATCGGGATCTTCCGCTGCAGGCAGACGGGCAGGAACTTCATCGTGCCCTCGGGCAGGGAAAAGTCGATCATCACGTCGACTTCGGCCTCGGCGGGCAGGTCCGCGGCGACATTCACGCCAAACGTCCCCGTCCCGGCCAACTCACCGACGTCCCTGCCGATGGCCTCGTGCCCGGGCATCTCCATCGCCGCGACAATGTCAAACGACTCGGCCTCGATAGCCAGCGCCGCAATCCGCCGCCCCATTCGCCCGGCCGCGCCGGGAATCGCAATTCTGAGCATGAGTCATGTCCTTTGCTGCCGTGGTTCACAAGCGCCCAAACGCAGACCGGGAGTATAGCCCACGAATCGCGCGAAGGAAAGAACAGCTAGCCGATCGCCTCGACGATGAACCGGCGGACATCCCGGAGGTCGTTGTCGATGGCTGTGCAGCGGGTCGGCAGTTCCATCAGGCGGTCGATAGCCGGGTGGCGGGCGAGGTCCTCGCCCGTGGCTCGCCGAATGGCCGCGGGAAACTTGGCCGGGTGGGCGGTCGCCAGGCAGACTATCGGCTCGGCGCCGCTGGCGGCCAGTTGCCGGGCGACGGACACGCCGACGGCGCTGTGCGGGTCGAGAAGGTATTTGTGGTCCTGCCACGTCGTTCGGATCGTGTCCAGTAGCTGCTGCTCGTCGGCTGAGGCCGGGGCGAACAGGGGATCGACAGCGCCGCTCTCATCCGGTTCGACTCGCAGCGAGCCGGTCTGGCGCAGTTGGCCCATCATCGTTCGAAGCCCGGCCGGGCTGCCGCCGACACGGTAATAAAGGTACCTCTCGAAGTTGCTGGCGAGCTGGATGTCCATCGACGGCGCGAGCGTCTGGAAGACCTTGCCGAGCGAATAATCGCCGGTGTTGAAGAACCGCGCGAGGATGTCGTTGCGGTTGGTGGCCAGGATGAGCCGGCTGATGGGCGCGCCCATCCGCCGGGCGTACCACCCGGCCAGGACGTTGCCGAAGTTGCCCGTCGGCACGCAGACGCGGATGCGCTTTTCGCCGGTGGCCTCGCGGACATCGAACGCGGCCTTGAAGTAGTAGACGATCTGCGCCAGCACCCGTGCCCAGTTGACGCTGTTGACGGCGCCGAGGTTGTATGTCCGCTTGAAGCCCAGGTCGCCTGCCAGCGACTTCATGATGTTCTGGCAGTCGGCGAACGAGCCCGCCACGGCCAGGTTGTGGACGTTGTCGTCCAGGACGGTGGTCATCTGCCGGGCCTGGATCGGCGAGACCGCCCCCGCCGGGTGCATCACGAATATCCGAATGCCCTTGCGCCCGCGAACGCCGTAGATGGCCGCGCTGCCAGTGTCGCCGCTGGTGGCGGCCAGGATGTTCATCGTGCCCTGCCGCCGGGCGAGGATGTACTCGAAGAGGTTGCCCAGCAGTTGCAGCGCCACGTCCTTGAACGCCAGCGTCGGGCCGTGGAAAAGTTCCATTACAAACAGGTCGCCGACTCGCACGGTCGGCACGACGGTTTCGGGAAAGGCCCGGCCGTACGTGCGGTCGATCAGCTCGCGGAGGTCCGTCTCCGGGATGTCCGTCGCGAACAGGCGGATCACTTCGAACGCGAGCTGCGGGTAGCTCAGGTGCCGCCACTGATCGAGCCGGTCGGCAACGTCCGGGATGGACTCGGGGATGACAAGCCCGCCGTCGTCGGCCAGGCCCATCAGGACCGCCTGCTGAAAGTCGATCGCGTCGATCTGTCCTCTTGTGGAGATGTATTTCATCGTGCGCCCTGCACTGCAAACGTCGCCCTTAGAGCTCTTTCATCGCAGAGAGCGCGGAAGAATCCAGAATGATGAATGCCAAGAAATGCCAAGAAATGCCACCAGGCACAGCCCGGGCGGGGATGGTGGCATTCGTCATTCGTGGCATTCCTCATTTGGCATTTCTCTGGGTTCTCCGCGTTCTCCGCGTTGATATCTTCCTTCTTGTTTCGGCCGAAGGCCGCCGCCGGCTCACAGCCTGGAAATATCGCGGTCTTCCCGCTGCTGCCTGCGGGTGGCTTCCTTGAGCGTTCGCTTTTCCTTTCGCGTGAGGCTGCCAAGCCCATCCTCTCGGATCTTGGCGAGGATTTGGTCGATCTCGGCCTGCTCGTCGCGTTGGTGGCGCATCTTGCGCTGCCACGCGCCGCGGTTTGTCCGCCGGACGGCCCCTTGGGCCATCGGGCCAAATCGCGGGATAACCCACAACCACACCGCCGCCATGCCCGCTCCGCCGAGGTGGGCAACGTCCGACCAGAATCGCCCGGTCAGCGTCTCGTCCGAAAGGCTGCTAAGCGCCATGAGGATCATTGCGCCGAAGATGATCGCCGTCGCCAGGCGGATCGGCACGATCAACAAGATCTTGAAGTGTGGAAGCAGCACCGCGCAAGCAAGCAGGATGCCGTACACCCCGCCTGAGGCCCCG
>JAUWQU010000588.1 GCA_030610965.1 Phycisphaerae bacterium | reverse complement strand
ACCTTATCCTTATGCCGGCGCAGTTGCTCGACTATCTTCGCCAGGCACTGATCCCCAGCCGCGTAGAGCTCCGCGTCGCGATGAGTGGCCACGAACGTCGACTTACGCCGGGCCGAGACTATCATCTCAACTACCGTGTGCTCCGCTTCAACGTCCAAGACCACCTCCACCGACTGGATGCCGTCGTAGTAACGCGGCAACCGCTCCACCTTCGACTTCACGTGCGTGCGAATCGCGTCGGTCACATCCATGTGGCGCGCATTAACGTTGATGTTCACGCTGGTATCTCCTTATTCTTCTTGGACTCCGACGGGATAAACCCCCCGGGGGCCTGCTGGGAGAGGCCCGAAACGTCTGCCGCCTCGCCGGGCGGCATGATGACCCCCCCACTTACCGTCAACCGCAATGCGTCGTCGATGCTCAGCGAGAGGTCGATGATCTCGTCCCGCCGAACCGAAATCGTGTACCCGGTCACAGGGGTCGGGCTCGAAGGGATGAAAATCATCACCATGTCCTGGCCCAACGCCTCTTGAACGGTGCGCATGCCCGTGTTGGTCACCAGGCCCAACGACCATATCCCCTTGCGGGGATACTCCACCGCCACCACGCGGGAAAACTTCATCTTGCGCTCGGCCAGCACAAAATCCGTCACTTGCTTGACCGACGGATAGATTTGTTTGACCACCGGTAGCCGGAAAAAACCGTGCTCGATGACCCGCCACATGGCCCGGCCGAGGATGCTCGCCACGAACCGGCCGAAAACGTAGACCAGCACGAACGACAGGAAGAACCCCAGCCAGTGAAGGTGCCAAGCCGCCCAGACCTTCTCCACGTCAGTCCAGGCCGCGTCAGGTCCGCCCAAAGTCAGCGTTTCCTTGCCCGCCACGCAAATCCACTGGACCACAAGCCACTGGACGGCCTTGTCGACGTATGCCCCGACGTTGGTGTCCACGAACTGCAGGACGTAGACGATGATCATGGCGGTCAGCATCGCCGGCAGCATTGACGCCAAGCCGCGGAAGAAGAACCGTTTGAAGTCGCCTACAAATCCTGTCGCCACTACCACTCTCCGGCCGGCCTGATGGTTCACCATCGGGTTCGCTCTGTTTAAGTCTATTCGCCTCGGCAGGAAAGGTCAAGCAGTTGACCTTAACCTGTCGACCAGCGACATGTTGACATACGCTCGCCGGCGGTCTACCGTTCACTCTTCAGGCCGGAACTTGGGGGCCACACAGGCGTCGCGGCGGCCCGCCGGCAGGCTCAAGCGATTGCGGAAGAAAGCTTTGTGATTGTGATGAAGGTTTTCGTCGTAAACTGCGGCAGCAGTTCCATCAAGTACCAGTTGTTCGACATGTCCGACGAGTCGGTGCTGGCCAAGGGCCTGCTCGAGCGCGTAGGCGGCGACGCCGTCCTGCATCACAACGGCCTGCCAGGCCGGTTGGGCCGAGACGTCGATGCCCCTGACCACGCCGCCGGGCTGCGGCTGATACTCGACATCCTCGTGGACCCGGAAGTTGGCGTAATCGGCGACACCGACGAGATCGACGGCGTCGGCCATCGGGTGGTCCACGGCGGCGAGCAGGCCACCGACTCGGCCATGATCGACGATGGGCTCATCGATATCATCAAGCAAAACAGCGAGTTAGCCCCGCTGCACAACCCGCCGAACCTCGCGGGTATCCAGGCCGCACTCGAGGCCATGCCCAACGTGCCCGAAGTCGCCGTCTTCGACACGGCCTTCCTGGCCACGATGCCCCCAAAGGCTCACCGCTACGCCGTGCCGGAGCAATGGTATGCCCGACACCACGTCCGCAAGTACGGCTTCCACGGCACGAGCCACCGCTACGTGACGCTCCGGGCGGCTCAACTGCTGGGAAAACGCCCGCGGGACGTTTGCCTGATAACCGCGCACCTGGGCAACGGATGCTCGATGACGGCCGTGGCCAGCGGAAAGGCTGTCGACCACTCCATGGGCATGACCCCGCTGGAAGGGCTGATGATGGGCACCCGCTGCGGGGATCTGGACCCGGCGGTCTTCCCGTACATGCTCAGCCGAGGAATGTCGGCCGACCAGGTCGAGCAGGCCCTCAACAAGCTATCCGGGCTTCTCGGCGTCAGCGGGATGAGCAACGACATGCGAGACCTCGAACGGGCCGCCAACGCCGGCGACGGGCGCGCCAAACTGGCCAGAGATATGTTCGTCTACCGGGTGGTCAAATACATCGGCTCTTACTATACTATTCTACCGAAGGTCGATGCGGTCGTGCTGACCGGCGGAATCGGGGAAAACTCGCGAACCATCCGCCAGGCCATATGCGAGGGCCTCCGGCCGCTGGGCGCCGTGCTGGACCCGGCCCGCAACGACGAGATCGGAGACGGCAAAGCTGGCGCGATAACGGCCGAGTCGTCGGAGTTGAGCCTGTGGGTCGTGCCGACAAACGAGGAATTGATGATCGCTCGCGACACACAGCGGCTGGTGGCCGGATTGTAGCTGTTTCTCGGAGCCCTCGGCCGGAAAAAAGGTCGCGGGTTGGCGGAAGATCGCAGGCGTTTGCGCACCGGGCCAGGAATTTCTTTGCGATCCTAGCCAATCCACCTTCTAATGGGGACATTGTGTCTGGGTATAGCCGCGAATGGCAGGAGTGACTCTTATGCGCACCGATGTAAAAATAGGCGTTGCGACGGGTCTTATTCTCGTACTGGCCTTTGTCGGATGGCACCTCGTGTTCAGTGAGAAGGAGCCTTCGCTGGATGCCACCAGTTCTGGCGGCGAGAAGGTCGCCGTAGCCCCGGGCGCCAACCCGCCGCCTTCCAAGGCCAAGCGAGAACTCCCGCGCTTCGGCGTCGGGCTCGACGGCCCGGTGATTCCAACGATCCGCGAGACGCCCGAACCGCCGGTGACTCCCGTGATCCCGACAATACGCGAGACGCCCGCGCCGGTCATCCCGTCGATCCGAGAGACGCCCGAGCCGCCGCCCGTGATGCCGGTCATCCCGTCGATCCGAGAGACGCCGATAACCCCCGTAACGCCGGTCATCCCGACGATCCGAGAGGCGCCCATACCGCCCGTAATGCCCTTCGGGCCACCGGTCGCCGGAGGCGGCGGGGAAACCTACGAGGTGCAGAAGGGCGATAGCGGCTTTTGGGCAATCGCGGCAAAGTACTACGGCGACGGCAGGCACTGGACGCTCATCGCCAAGGCCAACCCCGGCGTGGACTCAAACGCCCTCCGCCCCGGCAAGAAGCTGATTATGCCCCCCAAGCCCGTCGCCCGAACGACCACCCCGGGCTCACCCGGAGGCATCATCGTCTCGCCCTCCGGCCAGCGGCAGTACGTGGTCAAGAAGGGCGACTCCGGCTTCTGGGCGATCAGCAAGACCGTCTACGGTAACGGCAAGTACTGGGCGATTATCGCCAAGGCCAACCCCAACGCCAACAGCAGCCGCCTCCAACCGGGCGACGCGCTGGTGATCCCCGAAAGGACGCCCGAGGCTACTGCTGGATCGGGCGGATCGCCCCGCTTGGCCGCGACCCGCACG
>JAUWQU010000212.1 GCA_030610965.1 Phycisphaerae bacterium | reverse complement strand
CTGTAGCCTCTTCTCCTGAAGCCTGTAGCCTCTTCTCCTGTAGCCTCTTCTCTTGTTTTGGGATTCCTTTTTCCTGGCCCGTGCCTGAAATTGAACCCATCCGGGATCACACCAAGTTGCGGGCATTCGAGTTGGCGGATTCGCTGGCATTATCCTTGATGCCTGATGTACGCCCCGGCCGTTTTTCCTGAAGCCTGAAGCCTGAAGTCTGAAGCCTGAAGCCTTATACCCCATCCAATGATGGTTGTATAATGTGTTATGATCCGCCATGAAGAAATGTCACTCACCACGGCCTTCTGAAAACGAATTGCCGCGCAGTCGATCCAAGCGCCGGACCGATCACGTCACGTGCCAGCGGTTGCCGTCGTCGGCGATCAGGTCGAAGGCCTCCTTGGGCCCCCACGTGCCGGCCTCGTAAAAGGCAAGCTTCTCGCCCGGCTGCATCGCGCAGCCTTCCAGGATCGGCGAGACGAACTTCCACGCCTCCTCCACCTCGTCGTCGCGGGTAAAGAGCGTCTGGTCGCCCAGGGCGGCGTCCAGCAGCAGTCGTTGGTAGGCCTCGGGCGGCTCGGCGCCGAAGGCCTCGGCGTGGCTGAAGTCCATCTTCAGCCGCTGGATACGCATGGCCATGCCGGGCACCTTCACCTGGAACTCCATCGAGATGCCCTCGTTGGGCTGCACGCGGATCGCCAGGACGTTGGCGGCCACCGGCCCAGTGGGCGGCGCGTTGAACAGCACCTGCGGAACCGGGCGGAAGTGGATCGAGATCGTCGTCCGCCGCTCGGGCAGCCGCTTGCCCGTCCGAAAATAAAACGGCACGCCGCTCCAGCGCCAGTTGTCCACGAACGCCTTGAACGCCACGAACGTCTCCGTCATCGAGTCCGGCCCCACGCCCTTGAGCTGCCTGTATCCGGGCACGTCTCGCCCGTCCATCAGGCCAGCCGTGTATTGGCCGCGAACCACGCTGCTGGCCGCGCAGTGCGGCTCGATACGCCGAAGCGACCTGAGAACCTTGACCTTCTCGTTGCGGACGGCGTCGGCGTCGAGGCTGCCTGGCGGCTCCATCGCCACCATGCACAACAGGTGCATCATGTGGTTCTGCACGATGTCGCGGACAGCCCCGGACTTGTCGTAGTACCCGGCCCGGCCCTCGGCGCCGAGCGTCTCGGCCACGGTTACCTGCACGTGATCAATGTACTTGTGGTTCCAGATCGGCTCGAAAACGCTATTGGCGAATCGCAGGACCATCAGATTCTGCACGGTCTCCTTGCCGAGATAGTGGTCGATGCGGAATATCTGGCGCTCGGCGAAGCACTGGCGGATCTCGGCGTTGAGGTCCAGCGCGCTTTGCAGGTCCCGACCGAAGGGCTTTTCCACGATAATCCGCGACCACGGCCCGGCCTGCTCGACCTTGCCGCCTGACCCGCGGGCCAGCCCGGAGGCCTTCAGCGACCGGACGATGGGCGCGAACGCCCCTGGCGGCGTCGCCAGGTAGAACAGGCAGTTGGCAGGCTGGCCGGACTGACGGGCCAAATCCTCGATCCGCTGCTGCAAGCCGCGAAAGTCCGAAACGCTGTCGTATTGCCCACGGAAGTAGAGCAGCCGGGCCGAGAAATCCTGCCACTGCTGCTCGCCCAGCTTGTGACCGTGGCACGAAAGCGATGCCGACTTGCGGACCTCGTCGCGGAACGAGTCATCCGTCATGTCCGACCTTGCGAAGCCGAGAATCCTCGCCCCGGCCGGCAGTTGACCGTCGCAGTCCAGCGCGCACAGCGCCGGCAGGAGCTTGCGGCGCGCCAGATCGCCGGAAGCCCCGAAGACCACAAGCGTAAACGGCTTCGACAGCGGCAAGCGCTGCTCGGCCTGCGAGAAAGATACGTCGTCAAGCGTCAACGGCATGTCGGGCTCCTTGGTTGGTACGGCTTGGGCGCGTCGGCCGGGCCGACAGCGCCCGACCGCCCAATTATAGGCCCTTCCAAGACTAAAGGCGCCGGGGTCCCCACGTGGAAGGGCTCACGGCCTGACGGATCCAACGCGCGATCCCGGCCCGACATGGGAGAAAAAGGACGAAAACGCAGCGACAAGCCGCTCTTGGCGCCTCTTGGGCCGCCTATGATGGGATGTCAGGATAATTGCGCGCCGGGTTCGGCAGTGCATATAAGGGCCGGCGGGGCCGACCGTCTGCCCGGCAGCCGACAATGCCAGATGTCACCGGCAACGCAAGGAGCAACCGCCAGCCGTGATTCGATCAAGATTCTCAATGCCTTGCGATTACGAACCTATCTCCGATTCTGATAGCGAGTCGGAACTGGACATGGCTCTGGCCGCGGAACTTCAGGCCGCCCTCATGCCGGCCGACTGGCACCTCGACGCGCCCAACTACCGCGCAGCGGCCCTGAACCGCATGTGCGGACGCGTTGGCGGGGACTTCTGCGACTTCATACGCCTCAACGCCGATCAGGTCGCCATCGCGGTCGGCGACGTCACCGGACGCGGCGTGCGGGCCTCGCTGCTGATGGCAAAGATCATGGGCTTCCTCCGCCACCGCCCCGCCGAGTGCAGCCGCCCGGCCGCGATCGTGCGAATGCTCAACGAGATGCTTCTGGACCTCGGCGACCGCATGGGCTCGGCGATGAGCTGCTCGCTGTTCTACGTCGTGCTGGACACGCCGTCGGGTACCGCCTTCTTCATCAACGACGCTCTGCCAATGCCGCTCCTGACAGACCGCCGGGCCGGCACGGTTGTTCGACTCGGCCTACCGCAGGCGATGCTGGGCGTCGAGGAATTCGAGCCCGAGGAATGCTGCCATACTTTCCTTCCCGGCCAGCGGCTGACCTTGTGCAGCGACGGCGTGGCCAACGCTATGGACCACAACAACCAGCAGTTCGGCGAAGACCGCCTCGAACAGGTGCTCCGAAGACAGGCCGACGCCCCCTGCCACACCTGCGCCCAGGCCGTGCTGGCCGCCGTGGACACCTTCCGCCGCGGCGCCCGGCAGCGAGACGACGAGACTATCCTGATAGTCGACCGCCTGTAGTCCCCCCACAGCGCGCTCAATATTCACAAGCCCCTTGCACGGTCGGCCTATTCTGATAACTTGCCTGTCTTGCGGAAGTACCCGCCGCGGTAAGAGCGGCATTCACCGGAGCCGAAGCGAAAAACGCTCCCCAGAAGGCGCGAGAAGGATTATGGCCAAGATCACTTTCATGGGTGCCGGCAGCAGTGTGTTCGCCAAGTCCGTGCTGGGCGACGCGATGTGCGTCGAATCCCTTCAGAACTCTCACATTGCCCTGTACGACATCGACGCCAAGCGCCTGCGGGAATCAAAGCAGATGCTCGACGTGCTCAACCACAACATCAACGCCGACCGCGCGAAGGTAACCGCCCACTGCGGCGTCAAGAACCGCAAGAAGGCCCTTCGCGGAGCCAACTACGTAGTCAACGCCATCCAGGTCGGCCGCTACGAGCCCAGCACCGTGATCGACTTTGAAATTCCAAAGAAG
Organism: Phycisphaerae bacterium; assembly: GCA_030610965.1. Taxonomy (GTDB): domain Bacteria; phylum Planctomycetota; class Phycisphaerae; order SM23-33; family SM23-33; genus JAUWQU01. Next base: position 3,272 of record JAUWQU010000212.1, on the reverse strand, counting down.
TACGGCCTGCGCCAGACGATCGCCGACACACTGGGCATCGGCGGAATCTTCCGGGCCCTTCGGACGATTCCCGTCTGCCTGGACTTCGCCCGCGACATGGAGGAAGTCTGCCCGAACGCGTGGTTCCTCAACTACACCAACCCGATGGCGATGATAACCGGCGCGATGCTCTTAGGCTCCAGCGTAAAGGCCGTCGGCCTGTGCCATAGCGTCCAGGGCTGCGCCCGCTGGCTGCTGAGACATGTCGGCATGCTGGAGCAGGTCAAGAAGCTCCAGTGGAAGATCGCGGGCATCAACCACCAAGGCTGGCTGCTGGAGATCACCGACGGCGGAAAGGACCTCTACCCGGAGATCAAGAGGCGAGCCGCCAAGATGAACCGCCAGGCGCGCAAGGACCGGACCATAGAGGCCTGTGACATGGTCCGCCTCGAACTGATGCTGCACCTCGGCTACTACATCACAGAGTCCAGCGAGCACAGCGCCGAGTACTGCCCGTGGTTCATCAAGTCGACGCATCCCGAGTTGATCGACGAGTTCAGGATCCCGCTGGATGAATACCCGCGGCGATGCGTCAAGCAGATCGAGAATTGGAAGAAGCGGGCCAAGGAGCTGACGGCCAACCCGAAGCTCGACCACAAGCGGTCAGGCGAGTACGGCTCGTACATCATGGACGCCATGGAGACCGACAAACCGTGCAGCATCGGCGCCAGCGTGCTCAACGCCGACATCATCACCAACCTGCCGCGAAAGGCGTGCGTCGAGGTGCCCTGCATGGTCGACCGCAACGGCGTCCAGCCGGTGCATATCGGCGATCTGCCCGAGCAGTGCGCGGCCCTGAACCGCACGAACATAAACGTCCAACTGCTGACGGTCGAGGCGGCCCTGACGGGCAAGAAGGAACACATCTACCACGCGGCCATGATGGACCCCCACACGGCCGCCGAGCTGACCATCGACCAGATCCGCAACATGTGCGACGACCTGATCGAAGCCCACGGCGACATTATGCCGAAGTTCAAGTAAGCCTTCCGGCCGCCGCATGATTCGCTCGGCCTGACGAGGCCGCGGGTGGCACAAGGAGCAGACATGCCTGCTGCCGCGATAGAAGCCGCGCTCGATCGGCACATCGAACTCGAGCGTGTGATCGACCGGCTGTGCCTGGCGAAGTTCGCCGGAACCTGCATCGCCTGCGGCGGGAAGTGCTGCCGCGCCAACCTTGCCGCGCTGACGATCGAGAGTTGGTGGCTGCGGAGCGTCAGCGTCCGGGCACACGGCAAGTGGTGGCCTGACGACTGGCAGAGCCGCTCAGGCTGCGTTGCACAGGGCCCGGAAGGATGCGTGCTGAAAGCGGGCAGGCCGACGTACTGCTGGTCCTGGCTGTGCGAGCCGCTGCTGGCTGAGTGTGCCGACTTGTGGGAGGTCATCTTTCACGTCTTCGTTTCCGAACTGCCGGCCGAGCTTACGAGACTGACGCCCACGATGGACCTGCTTCAACTCGACGAGGCCGGCGTGACCGACAACCTGCCGCTGATCGTCGAGAGGATCGAGCAGGCCCACCGCCTGCTTGCCGAGGCGAAGGCGCTCATCGACCCCGCCGCCGGCGAACTCGACAAACACCGCGTCGGGCTGCACCTTCTCTGCCGCATGCCCCGCCTCCTGCACCCGATCGCCCGCGAGGCCATGCTCGACCGCATCGCCGGCCGGCAAGACGGCTCTTCCAGCAGGGATGCAGGGGATAAAGAAGAAGTTTAGGCAAAGATGAACGCAGATGAACGCAGATAGTACATGAGACTTTTCAATATCCGCGTTCATCCGCGTTCATCTGCGTTCATCATTGCTTAATTCTGTTTTCTTTCCCCTGTATCCCTGCTGAGAAGCCTTGTCCGAAAGCTACCGACCCAGCCAGCGGACGATTTCCCCTGCCGTCGCGGGCTTGGCCTGCCACGTCAATCTCTCGGCTTTTCCGGCGGATTCGTAAGCCGCGCGGATCGCCGCCGCGTCGGGCCTCTCGCCGGCGTTGTGGATCAGCATCCGCCCCGGCGATGCCATCGCGACGGCCGTCGCGATCCCGCCGGCCTTGAGAATGCACGGTGTGAACAGGTCTGCCAGCCAGCGGGGGTCGTCGTCGCCGCCGAGGCCCGCAAGGTCGGCCGCGACGGGCACGTCCGCCGAGCCAAGCGCCGAAGCCAGCACGCACCACGCCCCGGCCGCGCCTGTGCCGACCATGCATACGCGCCGATTCGAGCCCCGGGCCTTCGCCCAGGCGACGACCGTCAAAATGTCCTGCACCCGCTCGACGACGGCCGTGCGGTTGTACGTGCTGAAGTACCTTCCCTGGCGCTTCTGGCTGACGGCCTTCGTCGGCGAGAGAAACTCGCCCGTCAGGTACGTGTCTATCGCCAGCACGTCGAGGCCGCCGTCCAGCAAGGCCGCAAGCAACTCGCCGGGCCTTGCCTTGGCCTGGTCGATGAGGTCCGCCTTGCCGCCCGGGCACACAACCACGCATGTCGGCCGGGGCGCCACAGCCGCGCCCTTGCTGTATGGCAGGCTGTATAGCAGCGCCGGTACGCGGTCGCCGACGCCCTTTCGCCCGAGCAGCAGGCGCGTGACGGCCAGATCGCCGACGGCAGCCTGGCCGAGCATTCGCACGTCGAGTGAGTCCGCCCCGGGCGTCGAGGCCAGGACGGCGTGGCGGTAGGCAGTCGCGAGCGTCGCATCGAAGCGCTTACGGTCCCCGCTACGGCGAGGCAGCAGCCCGTCGCGCTGCCGGCGGCACTCGGCCACGATATCCGCGCGCAGCGTTTCCGGCGTTCGTGCGCCCTCCGGCAGATCCCGGCCATGCCAAACGAGCATGTCCTCGGCCTTTTCCAGCGGAAACTCCCGCTCGGCCGGCGCGTTGGAGTCGAGCCCCTGGACGTGCTTGCCGAAGAAGTCGTACACGGCCCTGCGGTGCCGCTCGTTGTAGCCGTGCGGGCAGTCGTCATGGAACATCGCGACGCGGTCGGCCTCGCCGAACAACTCGTAGATTCCGCGAATGGCCGGATACTCGACCTTGGGCGTCTCCCGCGTCCAGTCCTTCGTGGACGAGGGAATAATAAGGGGCCGCGGCGCCATCAGGGCGGCGATCTCGATGTTGTTGGCCTCGATCCGCAGCAGCGGCGCGTTCTCGCACTCGCAGCCGCCCTGCATGATGCCGCTGACCATGCACACCGGCGCTGCCGCGGTCACGCGCGGGTCGATGCCCTTACCATGAACGTCTGCGTGGCGCCCCC
>JAUWQU010000364.1 GCA_030610965.1 Phycisphaerae bacterium | reverse complement strand
CCCCCCCCCACTCCATAATGCCGCGCCGCCTGAGATAATGATTGTCGGACGACGGCGCAATATGCCTCGATTGAGAACGACAGTACATATATACTCGACTCCAATACGTCCTGGCCCGACAATGGCCGGGGGAAAGGCGGTGACGAGTGGACGGCAGACGCAGAAAGACACGGCTGTGGCCGTGGATGGTGGTTGTTCTGCTCCTTGGGGCCCTGCTGGGATACATGTACTGGCCGACGGGGCCGGTCAGAATCATCATCTCCCGCGAGACGACCTACATCGACGGCCCGCTGAACCCCGACGGGACGGTCAACTACGTCGCCTACCTCGACGCCAAGTACTCCGATGGCGTCACACCCGAAAACAACGCCGCGCCGCTGCTGCTACGGGCGTTCGGGTCCTACGTCTTGCCGCTCAAGACCGTGGGTGAAACGCTTCGCCGCCTCGACCTCCCGGCCGACTTTCTCGATGGCGACAAGCACTTCGTCAAATGGGAAGACCGCACCCGCCCAAGCAAGGCCGGCGCCAGCGCCACGATGCCCTCGCAATCCGACGAACAGGACCTGGCGGACGAAGAAGACGAGGACGACGAAGGACCGTCCCTCGACGATGTTTACGACATGCTCCTAGCCGGCCAGGTCCACCCGGACCTGGAAGCCTGGCTGGCCGAGAACGCCGGCCCGCTTGAGCTTATCCGGCAGGCGTCGGACAAAGAAAGGTACTATTTTCCGCTCGTCACGAGTTCGAAGCCGCCGAGCATAGTCGATATACTCTGTCCCTCCTTACAATGCCATCGGCTCGCAGCGGAGGCGATGACAACGCACGCGGCCCTGAAAATGACTCGCAACGACCCGCGGGGCGCCTGGGACGACGTGCTGGCCGCCCACTGGCTTGCCAGGCTTGTCGGCCAGTCGCCGACCCTGATTGGCCAACTGGTCGCGGTGGGGATGGACGGCCACGCATCCAGGGCCGGTATAGACCTGGCGACACGGGGGCACCTGCCCCCAACCAGGACAGGGGAACTTCTGAGCAAGCTCGCCGCCCTTAGGCCCGTGGGCCACGTGGTTGATACCATTGACACGCAGGAGCGGTTCGTCATGCTCGACACAGTCATGATGCTGTCCCGGCCAGGGGGGCTCCGGGCCAGTGGGCTAAGCGGGATGACACAAAGCCCCCTGCCGAACTCAGTCGACCTGGACTGGAACCAGATGCTTCGCGATATGAACGCCCAGTACGACGGGATGGTCAAGCCGATGCGGTTGCCGCGATTCAACGGCCGCGATGAGGCGCAGAAGGCCCACAACGAACAGTTCGAGAAGGTATCGGCGGCCCGGCCGGCCGGCTTGCGGATGTTCCTGCTGTCGTATGGCGGCCGACCATTCCGAGGGGCGGCCACAACCGCGATGACGAATCTCCTGATTGCCCTTCTGGTGCCCACTCTCGAGCAGGCCTGCCTCCTGGAAGACCGTGGGAAAATGACGCATGAGATCGAAACGCTCGCGGTGGCGCTGGCGTGCTATCACGCCGAGAACGGGCGCTGGCCTGCGGAGTTGAAGGAACTCTGCCCGTCGCTGCTCAAGGCCATCCCGGCCGACAGGTTCAGCGGCAAGCCGCTGATCTACAAGCCGAGCGAGAAAGGCTACCTGCTTTACAGCGTTGGCATGAACATGCGCGACGACGGCGGACAGTCGGAGCCCCGTGGCAGCAGCACATCGTCGGCCGACAGGAAGGACGACATCGTGGCGGAGGTCAAGCCCGCGGGCGCAGCGTCGCGGCCTGCCACGTCGAAGCCCTGACGCGCCGACGCCGCCAGACTCTCGACCGAAAACGCCGCATCCTGTATACTCATTCCCGGCAAGTCCTGGCCTCCGACGGCCGGGGGAAAGGCGGTGACGGGTGGACGGCGAACGCAGAAAGAGACGGCTGTGGCCGTGGATGGTGGTTGTTCTGCTCCTGGCGACCCTGCTGGCGTACATGTACTGGCCGACGGACCCGGTCAAAATCATCATCTCCCGCGAGACGACCTACATCGACGGCCCGCTGAACGCCGACGGCACGGTCAACTACGTCGCATACCTTAACCAGAAGTACTCCGATGGCGTCACGGCCGAGAACAACGCCGCACCGCTGCTGCTGCGCGCCTGCGGGCCGGAACTGCTGGCCGACGGAGTCCGGGGTGAAGCGCTGAGCATCCTGGGCCTGCCGGACGACTTCTTCGACAGCGACAAGCACTTCATCATGTGGGACAACCGCACCCATCCCGCCAAGGCCCGCACCACCACGCCCACGGAATCTGGCGAAGGACCCGAGCCGAACGAAGAAGACGGCGAGGACGGACCGTCTCTGAAAGAAGTTCGCGAGATGCTCCTGGCCGGTCAAGTACACCCGGAATTCGAGGCCTGGCTGGCTGAGAACGCCGGTGCTCTCGATTTACTCCGACAGGCCTCGAAAAAGGACAGATTCTACCTGCCGTTCCTCTCGACTTCGACTCCTCCCACGATATTCGATGCAATGGTGCCTTATTTCATACAACTCAACAGCGCGGTCGAATCGCTGACGCTGCGCGCCCTGCTGAAAGCTTCCAGAGGCAACCTTGCCGGTGCGTGGGAAGACGTGCTTGTCGCACACAGGCTTGCCAGGCTCATCGACCAGTCGCCGAGTCTTGTTGGGCGGCTTGTCGCCACGAGATTTGAAGACCGCGCATCCAAGGCAGGCATAGTCCTGGCAACCCGCTACCCATTGCCCGCCGAACTGGCCTGGACGGTCCTGAGGAGACTCGCCGCACTCGATCCCTTGGGGGACGTGGTAGACTCGATAGATGAATGCGAGCGGTTTTTCGCGCTCGACGTGGTCATGATGCTCGCTCGGGGCAAGAGCCTGAAGGATATCATGCTACGCGGCCCTGGCCAGACAGTATCCAAAGCGGCACTCGATCTGGACTGGAACCAGATGCTCGTTGATATGACTTCCTGGTACGACCGCATGGTCAAGCCGCCTCGCATTCCATCCCCCCAGGCCCGGCGGCAGGCAAATATGGCTTTCGAGGCCGAAGTCAAGAAGACCGCCAATAGGGTTGGAACCGCCAGCGGCGGCTTGAAGTTGCTGCTTCTGCGATTCGGAGGTCGGCCTTGTCGCAGTGCTCGTACTTCTGTGGTTACGGACATGCTCGTTGCCATACTGATTCCCAGCTTCGGACAGGTCGTTACATTGGCTGACCGAACGAAGACAAGCCGCGAGATCGAAACGCTCGCGGTGGCGCTGGCGTGTTATCATGTCGAGAACGGGCGCTGGCCGGGGGAGTTGAAGGAGCTATGCCCGTCGCTGCTCAAAGCCATTCCCACCGACAGGTTCAGCGGCAAGCCGCTGGTCTACCGCCCGAGCAAGGACGGCTACCTGCTCTACAGCGTCGGCATGAACTTGCGAGACGACGGCGGACAGTGGGGGCCCCGTAGCAGCGGCACATCGGCCACCGGTAGGAAGGACGACATCGTCGCGGAGGTCAAGCCCGCGGGCGCAGCGTCGCAACCCGCCGCGTCGCAGCCCTGACGCGCCGGCGCCGCCGGGGTGATGGTGGGTATCTACGGGCAAGCTCGGGCGTTGCCTGGGTATAATTTCTTGCCGGCGCGGTGTCGGCGGAGATTGTAATGGCACTTCAGCGCAAGCTTGGTATGTGGCACGTCTTCTGCATTGCGTCCGGCGCGATGATCAGTAGCGGTCTGTTCGTGCTTCCCGGGCAGGCGTTCCAGATTTCCGGCCCGGCGGTGGTGCTGGCTTATGCTCTGGCAGCGTTGATGGTGGTGCCCGCGCTGCTGTCGAAGGCCGAGTTGGCCACGGCCATGCCAAAGAGCGGCGGCAGCTATTTCTTCATCGAGCGGAGCATGGGCGCCCTGCCCGGCACGCTGGCGGGCCTGGCCAACTGGTTGAGCATCGCGCTTAAGTCCGCGTTCGCGATGATCGGCATCGGTGCGTTCGTCCGGCTGCTCTGGCCTGATGCGGATCTTAGCGACCGCCAGTGGGAGTGGCTCATCAAGGGCGTCGCCATCGCCTCGTGCCTGGTCTTTACGGCGATGAACGTGCTGAGCGTCAAGACCGCGGCCTGGACGCAGGTGGTGATGGTGGCGGGCCTGCTTGTCGTGCTCGGCGTGTTCGTGGCCGGCGGGATCGGCAGCGTGAAGCAGCACCCGAACTTCGACGCGTTCATGGATGCGGGATGGCCCAACGTGCTGGCGACGTCGGCACTGGTGTTCGTGTCGTTCGGCGGACTCACCAAGGTCGCAAGCGTCGCCGAGGAGGTCCGCCCGCCAAGCCGGCGCAACATAGCCGGGGCCATGTTCCTGGCGTGGGGCGTCGTGAGCTTCTTCTACGTCGCCGCCGTGTTCGTGACGGTCGGCGTGCTCGGCGCCGACAAGCTCGGCCAGGGCACGTACGGCAGCCTGACGCCGCTGAGCCTGGCGGCCGGGGAGTTTCTCGGCCCGACCGGGACGGTGCTGCTTTCGGCGGCGGCGATTCTGGCATTCGTGACGACCGGCAACAGCGGCATCATGGCCGCGTCGCGAAGCCCGCTTGCGATGAGCCGCGACGGGCTTCTGCCGGGTGCGTTCCGGAAGGTATCCAAACGATTCGGCACGCCTCACGTCAGTGTGCTGGCGACAAGCGCGTTCATGGTCGTCATGATCGCCGCACTGAGCATCATCGACCTCATCAAGGTCGCCAGCACGATGATGCTGATCCTGTTTCTGCTGGTGAACGTCGCGGTGCTGATAATGCGGACCAGCCGGCTTCAGAACTACCGGCCATCGTTCCGCAGCCCGCTGTTCCCGTGGATGCAGATCGTCGGCATCGGGCTCTACGCGATGCTGATCGTCCTGCTGGCCGCGGGCCTTAAGGGCCTGGCTCGAATGGCACTGCCGTCTGTAGGCCCATGATATTCAGTCGGTTATGTCATGCAAGCTCCTTTCGCATCTCACCTCGCGGCTTGGTCATCAGGGGGTAGCCGTGGCGGCGGCGTTTCAACACACGCGGCTCGATCCGCCCCG
>JAUWQU010000611.1 GCA_030610965.1 Phycisphaerae bacterium | reverse complement strand
GCGGAAACTCGGCCGGCTACTATAGCTACAAGTGGGCCGCGGTGCTCAGCGCCGACGCGTTCGGCGCGTTCGAGGAAGCCGGGCTGCAGGATGAGCAGGCCGTCCGCAAACTAGGCCGGCGATTCCGCGACACGGTCCTGGCCCTCGGCGGCAGCCGGCACCCGATGGAGGTCTTCAAAGACTTCCGCGGCCGAGAGCCCGAGCCCGACGCCCTGCTGCGGCATTCGGGGCTGGTGTAGCGCGACGACGGAAGGCGGATTAGGCATCGGAAAGAAAAAGAAGCGGTCTCTCGCTGGCAACGGCATCGCTTGCTACTCCGCGAAGCAGCTTCGCTACGAAGCACGAGCCGCGACATGTGAAAGCGTCTTCGCCTCCGGCTTCGCCGTCTCACGAGCGGCGATCCGCCGCGGCGGAGCCACACTCCAAATTACGGCAACTCCGCGGGCGGGAAAGCGTGTCCAAGCCGGTGGCAGGGGCGTCTCGCCCATGCCGCTAAAGCCAAGCGTGCCCCCGGCCATGCGGGCTCGCGTTTTCGCTTTCAATTGCGAGCCGAAAAGGTTCCCGACCCCTTTTTCTTCCGTTTGCCCAACAGAAGAGCACCCATGCCTAACAAGAGGAGCGTGGAGGGTTCGGGCGCAATAGCGATTGACCTGTCGATCAGGTACAATGCCGCGGCCAGGCTTTCCTCGGCGGTGGGAATGATCTCTTCCGGCGGCAGTATGAACCCAGGCGAGCCAATGGGGCGCAACTCGACCGTGTAGCAGAGGACGCCCTGGTCGTCATAGGCCCAGTCCTTCAGACCGCCGCTCACCTGGTAGAGGGTGCCGGCACTGGCGCCCACCTCGTAGAGCTCGCCATGCACGGCGGCAATCTCCGACTGCATCCCGGCGCCGATATCCATGAGAAGGTCGTAGTCCGCGGGCAGGTCGTAAGTATAGCCGTACGGTGACAGGATTTTTTGCCCGTAGGAGTGGAAATCGAGGGAGGAGATGATGTTGGGGTTGGCGATGAAGAAGTCTCTCAGGGCGGCGGACTCCGGCTCGGAGAAGGGCTCCGTGCCCCGATAGGTGACGCTGCTCGTAATGCCGCTGGACCCCGGGCCGCCCCATTGGGCATCCCAGTTCCGGTTCAGATCCACGCCGTAAGTACCATCGCCGTTGTCACGGCGGTTCTTCCGCCACATCCGGTTGTCCGGGGTCCAACTGTAGACGTACCCGTCGGGATTGACCACCGGCACGATCAGGATCTCCGCACCGTCAACCCGTGAGCGGATCGTCGGGTCCGTGTCGTACCCGTACACGAGCTGTTCGGCAATGAACAGGTTCGTCATCGGGCTGATCCACTCGCGGGCGTGTTGCGTGCCGCAGAACAATACGCCCGGCTTGTCCGCTGCCGAACCGCTGATCCGCAACGCCCAGATGTCGCGGCCTTCGATGGAATCCCCGATGTCCACCAGGGTGCATAGGTCCGGTCGATCGGCGGCCATCGCGTGGAGCCTGTCCTCGATGTCGGCAAAGGGCTTGAAGTCGTTGAACCAATCTCCGCCGGCTTGTCCGAGAACCAGCGAACCGAGCACTAATAGGGCACAGCTAGTCATCACGGCCACCTCGTTTGTTGAGAGCGATCGTCAAAGCGCATCGAGTCCCGGAACCCCGCTACAGAGGGAAGGGGGGCAAGCCCACCAGTGGGCTTGCCCCCTCGGTTTAATCGTATCTGAACGAAGATCCCTGGCAGCTAGGCGACCCGGCGGCGGCGGCGGCGAGCCGAAACCACAGACAGGACTCCGGCGCCCAGCAGGCACAATGTCGCCGGTTCGGGGATCGATTGGGCCGACACGTTGTCAAATGCCATCATATTCGCATTAGTGTCGTTATTCCGAAAGCTGAACATTCTAAAGGCCGTGGGCATCAAGTTTTCGGGCGGCCGGGTCTCCCCTCCTATGAGATACCAACCATCGGGTGTGATGGTAGTCTGTTCCATCGTGGCCAGGTCGGTCAACGTCACTTCGGTCACTAGGTTGGTGTCGAAATCCAGGATCATTTCCTGGCGGTACCAGTGGTCCGCGAGCAAGTCGTCAAAAGCAACAACCCCAGGGGAACCAATTGCTACATTCGCGGCATCACGAGCTTGGTGCATAAGCGAATAGGTAACGCCCGGGTCCGTCCAGTTCATCACCACGTTGTAATTCTCGGCCGACGGCTGGATCGAGAAGCTGCCAACGTAGGAGGTGGCTGTCGTCGGATCGTCAAGGAGGCACTTGCCGTTGAAATCGAAGCCGTAGAGGACGGGCAAACCAGGGGTAAGGACATCGTCGTGTTGGCCCCGCCCGTAGGTGATGAGGTTCTCGACGATGGGTCCGGCAGCAAACTGGTCGCCTCCCGTCGGGTTGACGGCGGTCATGCCGAACGGGTTGTCTGCATACGTGTAAACGTAGTAGTCATCGCCAGCGGGGGCATACCAGCCCTGCTGAGCCGCGGGGCCGCCAGGCGCCCCCCCAGCGGTGTTCCCGTCGGTGAGTAGGACACCTGCCGCACTCCCGTTGTAGTCAGGTGCTTCGAAGTCTGAGGCGAAATCCCCAAACGTAACCGAAGCCATCAAGCAAACCACAACCGCTGCCAATGTCACGTGTTTAATCGCAAACATGCTCTGTCCTCCTAGGCTACAAACCACTGATAGGAAATCTGATTCCGCGCGACTGTGCGTGGGTGCCCCAGATGTGAGGGGTTTGGGCAGAGGGAAGCGTTCGACGCTCGCTTGATCCTCTCCGCCGGTGATCCTCATCACCTGAAACCTCCGTTGGGTTCGTCTCGCGGCTCAGTTGAGGCCCAGAGACCACCTCTGGCCCACGCGACAATATACCCCAAATCCCGGCTTTGTCAAGGCATAAGTGAAAAAAAGCGCAAGTGAAAAGTCAAAAAAGTCAAAAAAGTGAAAAAAGCTCCCGTCTCGTCCGATTCAGTCAGAAGAATCGAAGAATCATGGGGTCAGAACGCCGTTAGTCGTTAGTCATTAGTGGAGTTTCCGGGCCAGTTCTTCGGCCGGGCGGTGGATGGCGGGGCCGGGTGACTCGATTCGGCCCCGGCGGCGCGGCCTCAAGGGCGTCGGAATGTGGCGCCATGCTTCCGGCCGGGCAAGCGTGCCCAGGCCGTGCGACTCATGGGCGTCTCGTCCATGAGTCGCAGGGCCGTCCCGGCCGTGGGGGTTTCTTCCGAGGATTCCGCGGGCGAGACGCCCCGGGGACCTGCCTGGCCTGCCGCCTCAAAGTTGTGCAATAACCGTTTCGACAGTCCTCGAAAAGGACAGGATAGCGATTGTCTTACGACTCAAGGATGATCTGTGCGCAGGCCCCCACCGCCCCCCCACTTTTGGCCGGGGGTTCCCCACGGGCCCCCCCGCCCCGCCCGGCGTTACAAACCCGCCCCC
>JAUWQU010000423.1 GCA_030610965.1 Phycisphaerae bacterium | reverse complement strand
CCAACAATACGCGTCGTGTCTCATCCTCGCGGGGCACCTGGGCAAAGAGGGGGATGGATAAAATAGTCTGTAAGTTGTGTGGCCTTCCCGCCTTGTAGTCAAAGTCCCGCAAGAGCGGCGATATGAGGTTGGAGCCTGCGATGTAACCTTCGTTCGGACCGTAAAACCACTCGATCAAAGCACCATAGGAAGGGGCGTTCCTCGCGGGGTCTTCTCGCAGGCCGACATATGCTGGAGGAACCGGCACATCCATAAGCTGGCCTATGCGGTAAGCCATTACCTCCATCCAGAACTGCCAATGAGCCCATGAACGGGACTTCTTGAGAAGATAGCGCCAACTCGGACGGAGTGGCGGTCCACTAACATCCGATGGGGAGAATAGGACCATCTTCTCGCGGGCACCCTCCGGGTACAGGCCGGACTCGTAGGATGACTCATCCAGGTCCCAATCGTCCACGCAGATGACGTTATTCCAGTTTTCTGTCGTCAAGAAGTCACCCTTGGTCAGTTCCTGATTTTCATCGAAACGAGGATTCCACCACATTCGCCTTGGTGGAGTGCCCCGGTTTCATGATCCAGTTCCTATGAGAGGACCATTGTCAGATCATCTCGTCTGCAGGCCGCCGCCAAACCGCGTTGAGCGGAACTCGTAACGACTTGACCGCAGGCGGCGTACTCCAACGGGGCAGGTCACCACGGTCCGTGGGGCCGGCGGTTATTGTACTCCAGATGCCAGGCAGTTGCCATGTGGCGTCCTCACGTCGCGTAGGTGTCAGGCGCGGCGGATTCGAAGCGGGTGATGTCGTTGAGGAAGCGCAGGTAAACGGTGTCGGTCGGGCCGTTGCGCTGCTTGGCGACGATGAGCTCGTGGACGTTCTTGTCGATCCAGTCCGGGTCGCCGCGGTGGTAGTAGTCCTCGTTGTGCAGCAGCGTGACCACGTCGGCGTCCTGCTCGATGGAGCCGGACTCGCGAAGGTCGCTCATTCGCGGGCGCTGGCTCGGTCGGTCGGCCGGGCCGCGGTTCAACTGGGCGGCCAGGATAACCGGAACGCCAAGCTCGCGCGCCAATGCCTTGATGCCGCGGGAAATCTCCGTGATCTGCTCCTGGCGGCTGTTGGCCCGGCCCTGGTAGTTCATGAGCTGGAGGTAGTCCACGAACACCGCCTGGATGTCGTGGGCCGCCTTTAGCCGCCGGGCCTTGGCTCGCAGTTGCAGGACCGTCAGCAGGGCCGTGTCGTCGATGAACAGCGGCGCCGGCGAGAGGTCCCCGGCCGCGAGCTGAATGCGGGTCCAGTCCTCGGCGTTTATCATTCCTCGCCGCATCCGCCTCAGGTCGAAGCGGGCATACGAGGCCAGCAGGCGCTGCGTGACCTGCTCCTTGGACATTTCCAGCGAGAAAAAGGCCACGGGCTTCTGGTCCACGACGGCCATGTACTCGGCCACGTTCAGCAGGAAGCTGGTCTTGCCCATGCTGGGCCTGGCGCCGATGACGATCATATCGCCGCGCTGGAAGCCGCTGGTCAGCTCGTCGAGTTTTTGGTATCCGCTGGCCAGGCCGGTGATGAGCTGGCCCTCGGTCTGCTGGAGGGTCTCGATGGTGTGCTGGAGCAGTTCCTCCATCGAGTGCGCCTCGTCGGCGATGTGGCTGGAGGCGATTTCGAAGACGGCCCGCTCGGCCTGGTCGAGCACGTCGCCGGCCTCCTCGTGCGTCTCGAACGCCTCCTGGACGATCTGCGTGCCGACGACGATGAGCTGCCGCAGCAGCGCCTTGTCGCGGACGATGTTCGCGTAGTACTCGATATTGGCGGCCGTGGGAACGCCCTCGACCAGCGCCACGATGTACTCGACCCCGCCGACAGCCTCGAGCTGCTTGCTGCGCTCGAGCTCGTTGCGGAGCGTGACCAGGTCCACCGGCTTGTTGGCTTGGCTCATATCCACCAGCACCTGGTAGATGGTCTGGTGGGCCGGGCGGTAGAAATGCTCGGCCTGGGTGATCTGCACGACCACGTCGATGGCCGGGGAGTGGATGATCATCGAGCCGAGCACGCTGGCCTCGGCCTGGATGGACTGCGGGGGCATTCGCGAAACCAGCGCGGCCTCGGCGGGGTCGGTCCTTTGGGTGGGCTGATCGCTGATCGAGGACGTGTTAGCGCTGGTCATCCGTGACGGTTCCTCACGCAATGGCTTTCGCGGCGTTGCGGCCGGCCGCGTTCGTGCGTATCCAGGGCGGCAATTTTACCCTGCCCTGCCCGGCCGAGCAAGCAGATGCCGAGAAACGCCGGAATCCGCGGCCCGGATTGCCGCCTTCCCCGCCCGGCTCACCCAATACTTAGGGGCGGGACCCCATTATCAACCCAATATACGGGGCTTTCCTTGTGGACGAGGCCTTGTATTTTTGCGCCAGGATGCTTACCGGATGCTCACCTCGCGGTCGTTTTTCTGGGGTGCCCCTGGTGTGCTTCGGCCCTTGTCCACGTAGGACTGAAGCAGCTTGGTAAGCCTGGCCACCACGTCGGGGTTCTCGGCCTGGAGGTTGCGGCGTTCGGAGATGTCCGCGGTCAGGTCGTAAAGCTGCACGCCGGGCAAGCCTTCTTCTTCCTTGCTGCCGGGCTTGGGGTCGCTCCATCCGCCCGAGCCCGGGCAGAGCTCGAGCTTCCACTTTCCCTGGCGGAGGGAAAAAGCGCCCTTGGCGGAGTGATGGACGGTGGCCTCGCGCAGGGGCCCGTCGTCGGCGCCTGTCAGGACGGGCAGGAGGTTTACGGAGTCTTCGCCGGCGGCGTCGGGCAGTGTGACGCCGACGATGGCTGCGCAAGTGGCGAGCAGGTCGGTCAGGCAGGTGGTCTGGTCGCAGGTCGTGCCCGGCTTGACGTGTCCGGGCCAGCGGGCAATGAAGGGGATTCGATGCCCGCCCTCGAAGATGTCGGCCTTGTATCCCCGAAAGACGTAACTGGGGTGGTGGCCCTTCGCCGCGAGTTCCGGGAAGTTGGCCTGGGGCGAGCAGCCGTTGTCGCTGGTCATTATGACCAGCGTGTTTTCCGCCAGTCCGTGGCGGCCCAGTGCGGCCAGGATCTGCCCCACGGTGTCGTCGACCTGCATGACGAAGTCGCCGTATGCGTTCAGGCCGCTGGCGTCCTGGAACGGCCTGGTGGGCATGATCGGCGTGTGAGGCGCGTTGAGCGGCACGTAGAGGAAGAACGGCTTGTCTGTCCCGGCCGCGGCGCGCCGGTCGATGTATTCGACCGCCTTGGCCGTGATGACGGGCAGGACGTCGACGGCCTGGAAGTCCTCGGTGGCCAGGCCCTTTCGGAGGTAGGTTCGGGTGGTCGTCGGCACGCCGACGAAACGGTCGTTGTGAACATATACGTATGGTGGCATGTCAAGCGATGCGGAGATGCCGTAGTAGTAGTCGAACCCGACGGCCAGCGGGCCATTGGCGATCGGCGCGGCGAAGTCGACGTTGGCCCCGTCGCCGGCGGCCTCCTTGCCGTCCGTGGTGGGCAGGTCCAAACCGAGGTGCCACTTGCCGATGCCGGCAGTGTGGTAGCCATTGGCTTTGAGCAGGCTTGCGACGGTCATCCGGGCCGGGTCGATCAGGTGCCGCGAGTAGCCCAGCAGCACGCCGTGGGCCAGGCGGGTCCGCCATGCGTATCGGCCGGTGAGCACGCCGTACCTCGTCGGCGTGCAGACGGCCGAGCCACTGTGGGCGTCGGTGAAGGCCATCCCGCTCGCGGCGAGGCGATCCATGTTGGGCGTGGCGATCTTGCCGTCCTTGTTGAAGCATTGCACGTCGCCGTAGCCCATGTCGTCGGCGAGGATGTACACGATGTTGGGCTTGGAGGCCCTTGGGCCGGGCTGTTTGCCCGGCGCCATCGCGGCCTGGGCGCCCGGGGCGAGAATCGACGCCGCGGCGCCGGCGCCGGCCTTCTGAAGAAACAGCCTTCTTGTGATGTGCATGTAATATCTCCCGTGATGGTTGTCCTGCCGGGTCGGCCCGGCGGCTGGGCGGCTATTTCAGCGAGCCGCTCTTTCGGCCGATCTCAATCATCTTCGCAACGATCTTCTCGGTCAGTTCGTGGTCCTTCAGCAGCGGGAAGCCCTCCCATACGACGCTGCCGCCCGGCTCGATCATTATCACGTGCGGAATGCCGAAGACGCCCAGCACCTTCTTCGTGCGGGCCTTGGTGTCGATGGCGCTGAAGTACTCGATCTTCGGCGCCTTGAGCGCCCGCACGGCGGCCTCGGTTTCGTGGGAAATACCGATGACTGCCAGGTCCTTGCCGAACTTCTTGTGCAGGCCGTTCAGCAGCGCGATCGACTTGCGGCAGGGCGGGCACCACGTGGCCCAGAACTCGATGAGCACGAACTTGCCTTCGGTCTTCGGCTCGGCGGTGAGCCACTTCTCGACCTCGAGCTTGGGGGCCTTCTCCCACAGGCTGGAGTATGCCCATATCCGCTTGCCGCCGATTTCGGTCGGCGGTTTGTACTTGCCGCCAAAGGGCGAGCCGAGGGCGAACCGCTTGATCTGGCCGCCGGCCGGCTTGGTCGTGGGGGCGGTGGTCGGCGTCAGACACGGTTTGGCTGGCCCGGCCGACGGGGCTGTGGCGGGTTGGCGGGCAGGC
>JAUWQU010000175.1 GCA_030610965.1 Phycisphaerae bacterium | reverse complement strand
CGGGGCTCGGGGCAAAGCAAATAGCAGAAAGCCCCAACGGCAATGTCGTGTTGCGGATGGCGGGGGCGATAGAGTAGACTGCCGGACTCTGAGTTTTCAAACTTCGGCTGGTCTGACAGGTCAGGCGGCCATGAGAAAGGAAGCGAGCAGGATTATGAAGCAGAGCAAAAAGAGCCCGAAGCAGTATTTCACCAGTGAATCGGTAACCAAGGGGCATCCGGACAAGGTTGCGGACCAGATTTCCGACGCCGTTCTGGACAGCCTGCTGAAGCACGATCCGCGTGCTCGCGTGGCCTGCGAAACGTTGGTGACCACCGGCCTGGTCGTTCTTGCCGGCGAGATCACCGTCCACAACCACAAGGCCGAGGAGGCCCTTCTGGCCGTTGACGAGACGGCTCGCAAGACGATCCAGTCGATCGGCTACGACGACCCGTCGACGGGTTTCGACTACCGCTCGTGCGCGGTTATTCGCTCGTTGCACAGCCAGTCGGCGGACATTTCGCAGGGCGTAACCGAAGGCCAGGGCGCGGAGCGCGAGCAGGGCGCCGGCGACCAGGGCCTGATGTTCGGCTTCGCCTGCGACGAGACGAAGGTCCTGATGCCGCTGCCGATCCACCTCGCCCACAGGCTGACGTACCGCCTCAGCGAGGCCCGCGAGACCGGCGAGATGAAGTGGCTTCGCCCGGACGGCAAGAGCCAGGTGACCGTCGCCTACCAGGACGGCGTGCCCGTTGGCCTTGACACGATCGTGCTTTCCACCCAGCACGACGAGTCGATCATCGACCCCAAGACAGGCAACATGTCCGACAAGGCCCGCAGGGAGATGATCAACAAGATCGTCAAGCCGGTCATCCAGAACCATTGCCCGGACATGTGGAGCAACAAGATCACGTTCCTCATTAACCCGACGGGGCGGTTCGTCATTGGCGGCCCGCACGGCGACGCCGGCGTGACTGGTCGCAAGATCATCGTCGACACCTACGGCGGCCGGGGCAGTCACGGCGGCGGGGCGTTCTCCGGCAAGGACCCGTCGAAGGTCGACCGCTCGGCCTGCTACATGGCCCGGCACGTCGCCAAGAACATCGTGGCGGCCAAGCTGGCCAAGATCGCCGAGGTGCAGTTGAGCTACGCCATCGGCGTGGCGGAGCCTGTCAGCGTACACATCAATTGCGAAGGCACGGCCGTGGTCGACCAGGACCGCCTTGCCGAGGTCATCCGCGACGTCTTCCCGCTGAAGCCCAAGGACATCATCAAGTACCTAAACCTGCTTCGCCCGATCTACGAGGACACCGCCCACGATGGGCATTTCGGCCGGCAGGACAAGAACTTCACCTGGGAGAAGACCAACAAGGTCAAGGATCTGCGAAAAGCGATGGGTCTGTAACAGCCCGCTGAGTTTGCGGTCCGGGCTTTCTTGGCCGGGCCGGTCACACGACATCACCGGCGAGGCCCGAGCCTTGGCCGTCACGACGGCGGCGCGGGCCTCGCTCTGTTTCTCGCAGTCGAAGATGAGCCTGCGGCTCATGCGAAAACATGAAAGGACGCTGCCTTCACTCCCAGGGATTGCTATCCCTGGACTTCCGGCGACTCTTTTTGCTACTACCTCCTACCTTCTTTTCAGAGCAGTGACAATGGCGACAATGACCAGTCGGGAGCGAATCGGGCATCTCATCAGGCGCCAGCCGGCGGATCGCATCGGCGTCCACGAGAGCTTCTGGGGCGACACCCAGCGGGCCTGGGCCGCCCTTGGCCACGTCGAGGAGGACGAGTCCCTGGCCGACCACTTCGGTCTGGAGATCCGCGGGGCGGGCTGGCCGAACCTGGTGGCCGACCTCGACGCCGGCCAGCAGATCATAGAGGAGACCGAGGAGACCAAGCTCGTTCGCAATGGCAACGGCGCCGTGCTGCGATGGTGGAAGCACAAGAGCGGCACGCCGGAGCACGTGGACTTTCTCGTCCACGACCACGAAACCTGGGACCGCCACGTCCGGGCGAAGCTCGTCGCCCGGAGCAATCTGCGCCGCCGCCTACGCTTGGAGCGCTATCGCGAAGTTCGCGCCTCGGCCAGCCAGCGGGACTTGTTCTTCTGCTGGTCCGGCGTCAACGTCTTTGAGTTGATGCACCCGGTCTGCGGGCACGAGCACATGCTCATCGGCATGGCCCTGGAGCCCGAGTGGGTTAAGGACATGTGCAGCGTCTTCGCCGACCTGATAATCGACGTCCAGAAGACCCTCTTCGCCGAAGAAGGCCTGCCCGACGCCGTCTGGTTCTACGAGGACCTGGGCTTCAAGGGCAAGCCGTTCATGGCGCCGGCGATGTACAAGGACATAGTCTGGCCGGCGCACAAGAAGACCTTCGAGTTCGCCAAGGGCCTCGGCCTGCCGATCATCGTGCATTCGTGCGGCTACGTAGAGCCGCTGGTGGGCGGGCTCATCGAGGCCGGCATGGACTGCCTGCAGGCGATGGAAGTAAAGGCCGGCATGGATCTGCTGGAGCTCAAGGCCACCTACGGCGACCGTATCAGCTTCATGGGCGGCCTGGACATCCGGGCGCTGGAATCCAACGACCTCGACCAGGTGGAGGCCGAGCTATTGAAGAAAGTCCCCGCCGCCATGGAAGGCTCGGGCTACGTGCTCCACACCGACCACAGCGTCTCCAGCCGCGTCAAGTACGAGACGTACAAGTTCTTCGTCCAACGCGGGCTCGAGATCGGCACTTACAGCTAGTCGCGGATGTGGGGAAATGTCGCGTTGAACGGGGAAATTGAGCAATTCAGCGGATTGTGACCTGCCTGGGACTTCTGAGAGCTTGCGCTGTAATGTTCTGAGAGAGCCTTGCGGCGACGGCGTTTGGGCTCCGCTCGGTCGGGCCGGTACAGGCCGACCAGTACTTGCGCCGCCTCAAGAGCCGCATCCCGCAGCGAACTCCTCAGCATCCATCATATCGTATGTTACGTGCGGGTATATGCGGAGAAAGGATTGGTCGATCATGGCTACCAAAGTATTGGTAGTGGACAATCATGACGACATCCGTCGGCTCTTCATGGTCTGGCTTGAAGACGAAAACGGGTTGCACGTCGTAGGGGGCGTTCGAAACGGGCAGGAAGCGATCGAGTTGCTTCGCAAGATACCGGCCGACGTTGTGCTTCTCGACGTGGACATGCCGGACGCCAAGGCCGTGGCCGCAATCGGCATGGTCAGGGCGTCATTTCCCAATGTCTGCATAATCGGGGTCTCATGGGACAACTCGCCCGAACGAGTGGCAAAGATGCTAAGCAACGGCGCCCGTGCCGTGTACGACAGGGCTCGGAAGCTCGAAAGCCTTATCGGCATCATCCACGACAGCCTGGCCTGACCGGCGGCTGGCCGCCAGCGGCATTGGCGCCTGCGGTCGGACTGCCCGCCTAGCCCAGTGCCGCGGCGGCGAGGTCGCGAAGGTATTTCTCGTCGTCCTTGCGGGTTTCCTTGAGGTGGCGGTATATCTTCCCGGCCGCGAGCTTCTTGCCGGCGGCGGCGAGTTTTTCCGCCAGCACCAGGCATGCCTTGGCGGCCTGGATTCGTTCCCAGCCTTTGGTATTGGAGGCCTTGATCAGAATATCGACACTGCCTTCGTCGCCGATGTTCGCCAGCGCGCCGCAGACCGCCAGACGCACATCGGAGTCGCCGTCGTTGGCGGCCTGCTTTATCGCGGGGACGGCTTCGGCATCGCCCAGCAGGCCAAGGTTCTGGATGATAGTCGCCTTGGGGCGCCCGGTCGCGGCCGGCAGGGCCTTTCGGAACTCCCCGGCCGCGCCTTTCCGGATGGCGAGCAGCGCGCTAGCTGCCCAGGTGTAAAGCTCACCGTCTGCGAGGAACTCACCCAGCACTTGCGCTGCTTCCGCTGAGCCGGCGACCTGAAGCTCGCGGATAAGCGTTGCCTTGACGGCCTTGGGTGCGTCACCCTTGAGCTTCGCGACGATCGCGCCCACGAAAACGCCTCGCTGCTCGGCTTTGCTGGGCCTGCACACGTAGGTCGCCAGCCCGTGAAGTATGTAACGTGCCTTCCAGTCCTCGCCGTTATCGACCTGGCGGATCATGCCCAGCAGTTTATCGATGGCCCCGCGCCCGCCGGTCAGCAGGGCTTCGAAGGTCTTGCGGGCATCGTCCGGCTTTGGGCCGTCGATCTTGCCGCTCTTGTCGAGGTCGGGGATGGAGGCGACGAGTTGTTCGACGTTCGTGTTTTCAGCCATGGTTGTGTTCCTTTTCGCTCTTTGCCTTCGCGCGTCGGCGGGGGGCTTACAGGTGCCAGGGGGCTCGCATGGGCTGGTAGGCCAGCCGGTTGGCCTCCTCGTCGCCGATGAACTGCTCCTTGACCGGGTCGTAGTGGAGTTTTCGCCCGGTGCGGATGGCGATATTGGTCAGGTGCATGAGGCATGCGGTTCGGTGGGCGGCCTCGGGGTGCCCGCCGGCTTGGCCTCGCGCCTTGACTGCCTCGGCGAACGTCAGCAGCGGGTCGGGGTCCGGCATGGCCTTGACCTTCTTCTGGTCGGCCTCGCTGAGGTCATCGAGCTTGGGCGGACGACTCTTCATGCCGGTCGGCTCGCCCCACTCGCCGCTTTCGAGCACCAGCGTGAAGCCGTCGGCGTACTTGAGCTTCGACCAGCCCCACATCGCCGCCAGCTCCGGGTGGGCAGGCGGGGCGTAGGCCTCGATCTCCACCGGGCTGGTGTAGTCCTTGGCGAACAGCCAGTTGATGGGGTCCAGGGCGTGCTGGCCCATGTCGCCCAGTCCGCCGCCGTCGTAGTCCCAGTACCAGCGGTGCGTGCCGCCACAGCGAGTAGGCACGTACGGCTTCATCGGCGAGGGGCCCACGTACATGTCCCAGTCCAGATTGGCCGGCACCGGCGCCGGCGCGACCGTGGCCTTGCCGGACCACTGCTTGACCTTGAACCCGCCGCGGCGGACGTAGCAGGCCTCCGCGCTCTTCGGCAGCCCGTTGGCCATGATCTTGTGGGTAAGGATGTTGCCGGCGCCCCGGCTCATCCCGAACCGCCCGAATGTGCCAATCTGGTAGACCCGCTTGTAGCGGTTGAACGCGTTGACGATAGCGCGGCCTTCGGCGATCGTCCGCGTCATGGGCTTCTCGGCAAGGACGTCCTTGCCCGCCTCGGCCGCCGCGATGGCGATCAGCGCGTGCCAGTGCGGCGGGGTGGCGATGGCGATCAGGTCGATGTCCTTGCGCTCCATCACGCGGCGGAAGTCGGTGTAGATCTTCTTGTTGTCGGCGCGGCCCTTGAACTTCACGTCGCAGTCGGCCAGCTTGACGACGTTGAGGCCCTTGCTCAACTCATTGAAGGTGCCGCCCCCGCGCCCGCCGCAGCCGATCAGCGCCCCTCCGAACGTGTCGCTGGGCGCAACCTGCCCGGGCCCGCCAAGCACATGCCGCGGCACAATGGTGAAAGTCGCCACAGCCCCGGCGGCCGCAGCCGCACCCTTCAAAAAGCCGCGCCGATTCAACTTTCGCTTGCTCGATGACATTTGCTGGGCTCCCTTGTCAGAAGAAGGTCATAGGTCTTGGTTCTTAGCTCATAGGGCTCGGGTTTAGACACCACTGGCAGGGCCGAGTGATCGAGGCCTGATTGCTTGAGCGAGCAAGTGGGCCAACCTTGGCGCCCACCCGCATCTGCGAATGAAACCCCGCCTGGTGTCGAACGTTTCTCGCCGGCTTGACAAACCCCGTACCGCGAGGCGATGGTGGGGGTTGGACAGAATGGCGGCTTGGGTTGGCTGGAGGCGGACTGACCTGTTGGAAGGAAGCGACCAGTATGGCCAGACGAGAATCGCAGGACGGAGCGGGGGTTTGCAGGCGACTGGCGCTGGGCCTGGCGGCCGGGATGACGCTCGCCGTTGCGATCAGTTCAACGCCGGCAGCGGCAGAGCCGGGCCGATGGGCGTTCGCCCCCGGCCGGGATAAGTACAGCCCTGAGGCTCTGCTGGACCTTCGCTCTCTCAACGAAAAGTTCGCCGGCGAGCACGGGTTCATCAGGCTCTCCAAGGACGGCGGGGACTTCGTTCGCGGCGACGGCGAGCCGATCCGCTTCTGGGCCGTCAACAGCTTCGTCTGGCGAAAAGGGCGCGACGCACTGGCCGACAACGCGAGGTTCCTGGCCAAACGCGGCGTGAACATGGTTCGCTGGCACGGCAACATCCAGCCAAAGAGCCGCGACTCGGACCTGGCCGACATCGACGAAAAGGCCCGCGACCAGCTCTGGCAGTACGTCGCGGCCATGAAGGCCGAGGGAATCTACATGACTCTCTCGCCGTACTACGCCATGCCCGTAAAGCCCCAGCCCAAGTGGAACCTGCCCGACGGCAGCAAGGACATGCACGGGCTGCTGTTCTTCCAGCCGCGACTCAAGGCGGCCTACAAGGCCTGGCTGCGGGCGCTACTGGCGCCGAAGAATCCGTACACGGGCGTCGCCCTCAAGGACGACCCGGCCGTGGCGATCATCCAGTTCCAGAACGAGGATTCGCTGCTGTTCTGGACCGTCAGCAACATCAAGGGCGGCGACCTGGAGATTCTCCAGAAGCTCTTCGGCAGGTGGTCGGCCAGGAAGTACGGCTCTCTGGCAAAGGCCGCGGCGGCATGGAAGAACTTCAAGGCCGATGGCGACGACTTCGCCGCAGGGCGCGCGGGCTTTCGCCACGTATGGGAGATGACCCAGCCCGTGGCAGAGCCCAGCGGCAAGGCCGTGCGGCTGGCAGACCAGACGCAATTCTGGACAGAGGCGATGCACGGTTTCAACACCGAGATCCGCCGCTACCTCCGCCAAGAGTTGGGCTGCAAGCAGCTCGTCAACGCGGGCAACTGGCGGACGGCCGACGAGGCGAAGCGCGGCGACGCCGAGCGTTGGAGCACCACGGCCGGGGAGGTTCTGGGCACTAACCGCTACTACACTGGCGGCCGGCACGAGGGCAAGTACAGGGGCTGGGCTATCGTCAACGGCGACAGGTTCTCCAACCGGTCGGTGCTGCTGGCGCCGTGGGAGCTGACGGTGGCGCTGCGGCAGGTTGCGGGCCATCCGATAATCATCCCCGAGGCCCTGTGGGTGCCGCCGCTGGGCTATCAGTCCGAGGGGCCCTTTCTTGTGAGCGTCTATCAGTCGCTGCTGGGCGTCGATGCGCTTTACTGGTTCTCCATGGGCGAGCCGCAGTGGCGAAGGCCTGGCTCGGCCAACGGCTACCTGCCGTCGGTGGGCAAGTGGGTGGCGCATTCGCCGGGGATCATGGGCAACTTCCCGGCCGCGGCTTTGATGTACCGCATGAACCACGTTCAGCGCGGCCGGTGCGTGATC
>JAUWQU010000756.1 GCA_030610965.1 Phycisphaerae bacterium | reverse complement strand
CGGGGCTGGCGCCCCGGATGGCCGCGAAGATGGCGTACGCCCCGGCCAGCGCCGTGGCCTGGCGGGCGATCTCCGCATCCGCCAGCACCGGCACCGGCACGTTGATCTGTTGGCCTTGCGAAGATCGGGTGGAGGGCTTCTTCCCGGGCGCCATCACACTCCTGTATCCGCTAGTGTCTCGCAGGGAGGCGATTCGCAACGCCTGGCGATCGCTCTCGCGGCGAATGGTCGCCATCGCCAGGGCGTCGCCGGCGATAATGTCCTCGTCGGCGCCTGTGCTGGGCTCCCCGGCCGGGCCCGGCTTCGGTGCGGTCTCCGGGCTCTCCGGCGTGCTGACCCCGGGGCTCGGGCGGGTCTGCTCGTTGGGCCGGCCGCCGTGTCGACCGTCGGATCGGCCGGCATTTGGCTGGACCCTCTTGATCTTTTCTTCAGCCTCACTGAGTAGGGCCAGGCCGAACTTGCCGCCACCCTTGTCCTTGGGTCTGTCCGCCCCGGTGGCCAGGGCCTGCAGCACGCTGCGGGCGTGGTCGCCCATCACCTGCCCCAGTCGGCACAGTCCCTGGGCCAATTGCAGCCGTTCGGGCCGGCGAAGCGGCAGCTTCTGGCCCAGCAGATCGGCGTAGACGCCCTCGGCCACGTCCCATGCGTTGACCTTGGCGTACTCCATGGCCGCGGCCATGATCTGGCGCACCGAGGCGCCGGCCAGGGGGCCGTCGGGGTGGGAGCGGATGAACTCGGCGTAAGCGGTCACCGCGGCGGCGAACTCGTCGCTGAGGGCCTTGGGGGGCGAGCCCTTGGGTTTCGATTCGGCCATCTGCTTGGCCAGCGCCCGCTGGGCCTTGGTATACATCACGCCGACCGCCCTGAAGCGGGCCAGTTCGGCGGCGCTGGCGACGCCCGGGGGCGCCTGGGAGAGCACCTGAATGCCGGCGGCGAAGTCGGCGAAGTCGCGGTGGATGCCGGCCGCCACGTCGTAGGCCTCGTGCCGGGTGAACATGTCGGCGATCATGGCGATCCGCTCGGCCGCCGAGCGGCTCAGCGGGTCGGTCGGGCGATCGGTGATGAACTGAGTGTACTCGGCGATGACGCTCTTGAACGAATCGGTCAGCACGACCCGCTTCGTTCCGCCGAATTGCTTCAGCAGCGCTTCCAACTCCCGCTGGGCCTGCCCGAGGTGCAACTCAGCCAGGCGAATCCGAGCGTAGGCGTCGGCAGGGGCGATGCCGGGCGCGCCCTCGGGCTTGACGGCGATGGCCTCGGCGGCGACGTCGTAATATTCCAACGTCTCGTACTGCATGATGATAATGTTGACCAGCGACCGCGCCTGGGCGGCGAACGGGTCGTCGTGGGCCAGACCGGCCTGAAGGGCGTAGCAGCGCTCGAGCGCCTTGCGGTGGATCGGGTCCAGTTTCCGCGGCAGGGCCCTGCCCGCCGCCAGCAGCCGGTTGTGCCGCCGGGAGACCTGCTGGATCCACAGCTTCACCAACGACAGTTTCCACGCCCGCTGCTCGACGGCCTGGAGAGACCCGGCGAGCTTCTCATACGCCGCCTCGGCCACGGCGTAGTGCTCGGCCTGGGCGAGCCACAACTGCAAATGGGCGTCCAGTTTCTTGCGGACGGGCCCGGCCTGAGCGGGGTCGCGGGCGACGATGGCGCCCAACGTCTCCAGCAGCCGGCCTTGGGCCTCGCTGAGCTTGGCGTTGTCGTCCGGCTGTCCCTGGCGAATGTTCTCGTTGAACGCCCACGCCGCCTGGCGGGCCAAAATGTCGGCCATCTTCCACAATGCCGGCGAGCGGTGCGTGCTCTTTCCGGCTTTGAGGGCCTCGGCCAGCGGCGTCAGGTTTGCAGCCGCCAGGCGGAGCCCCTCGGGCGCCTTCTGGCTGGCGTAGGCGTCGGCGATGGTTGTGATCGTCTTGACGGCCATGGCGACGGCCTTGTCGTCGAGGTCGGCCTGGACGACAGGCAGGGCGATCACCACGGCCCACTCATAAGGCCCCACGGCCCCGGCCGGCCGGACAGGAGCGGGAAGCTGGCTCGCCAGGCCGCGCCCCCGCTCGGCCAGCGCGGCCGTCTGCGCCCCGAGGCGATCCGTCGGGACCGGCGCGGCGTGCAGGCGGTCGTACCGTGTCAACAGCGCCTTCAACTCCCGCGGCATCGGCGCCGACAAGCCGCGCATGCGGGCCCGCTCGCCCAGGCCCTTCATAACCGCCTCGGTCTTGTACCCCACCACAGCACGGGTGGCCGCACGTACACTGGTCGGCGGAAGCTTCATCGCCAGCAGTTGCTCGGTCGCTCCGGCGGCCGCGTCGTGGGCGCCCTTGGCGGCGTAGTGTGTCTGCAGGTGCGACAACACGCGGTCGGTCAGCTTCTTCGCCTCGGCCGGGCTTCGCAGCGGATACAGCCGACGAACCAACGCTAGCGCCGTGACGTCCGCAGCGTGCAGTTTGGCCTCAGCCGTGACGAACTGCTGCGAGTCGGCTATGGCGAACAAGGCCGCGATCACGCCATCGATTGTCGTCAGGGCCATCTCCTTGATCTTCTCGTCCGGAGTGCCGTTCGCCACGGCAATGGCGATCTCCACGGCCCAACTGTACGGCGCCGGCAGCGTCTTGGCCTCCGGCGGCGCCGGCAGCAGCGCTTCCATCTTGGCCACACGGTCGGCCAGGGCCGCCATGTCCGCCCACGCCGGGGCGGCGGGGAATTCCGTGTGTATCCCCTCGCACGCCGCCCCCACGCTCGCGAG
>JAUWQU010000564.1 GCA_030610965.1 Phycisphaerae bacterium | reverse complement strand
CGGGTCTGCGGTGTCAGACCGCTTATCGGACCGATGCGTCTGCGCCTGTCCGGCCTTCGGCTTGTCGGCCGGGGAGTCGGCACCGGCGGTGTCTCGCTCGGGATGTTCGGGCAGGACGAACCGCTCTTGCTGCCCCTGAGATTCGGTCGAGGCGTTTGCTCGCTGCCTGCGTGGCGACCTGCCCGAGGCCGCGGAGGCCAATGAGGTCGGGCTTAGTAGCATGTCCAGTGATAATGGCGTTACGTTTTCCAAATGTCGGTTCTCTTTCGCGGAGCATGTGTAAGCAACAATCGTGCCAATGGGCGTGCCAGGTTTGGGCCCAGGCCATAAAGAGCTGCTAATAAAGAGTTAACATCTTACGGCTTGGAGGGGGCCTGCTTGAGGCCGCCAGGGGCCTGGCCGTGGAAGGCGGAAGATTCCTCCTGCCAGGCGGAAGAAATTGTCGTATCCGGGGGGTGCAATCCGCCCGGACCCCCCAGTGCAGCCTTCGGCCGCAGCCAAAGATACCTCTCGCAGAAGACGCAGAGACGAGATGGTCTTAGGTGTTAGCTCTTAGGTCTTAGGTCTTAGGGTGGCAGAGCCCTAAGCATCGGTGTTGGCACTTGCGGACCTGGCGACAGCCCTCATCCTCGCCCTCGTCCTCGGCTGTTTCCGCTTCTTTGGTCGGTCCGAGAGTCATGGCCTGCCGTCGCGATAACCCGCTGCAGTCAAAGACACCTCTCGCAGAGGACGCAGAGGGCGCAGAGAAGAGCAAAAAACAATCGGCAAGGAACAATCGGAAAGAAAACTCTGGCATATGGCCAGGACTTATCATAACTTCCATCCTTCATGACGCTTGCTTACGGCGAGTTTCAAGAAGTGGCGGTTGTCGGCGTAGCCGGCGGCCCACACACGCTTGCACTACGATCACGGAAGGTCGAACATGCACGTTGAAGTAGACTGGCGTTTCGAGGCTCACGCGGGGTTCGATCGATCTGTGGCGGCACTGGCGCATTTTCGCAATCCGGTAATCTTCGCAACCCAGGGATCGGCGCCCTTGCTTGCCACGGGCAACTGCTCCCATTTCCCAGGCGACGTAGAGTAGGACAATTCTGCTATCCGTTTATGTGAGCCTGTCAGCGAAGCAAGACGCAGGAATATGCAGGACGTAGACCTGACCATACAGTCGATATTGATAGTAGGTGGTCTTCCCAGAGGACTTACCCGCTTCAAGGCGTGCCTGGAAAGCGTCAGCGAGAGCCTTCTGTCGGCCAGCACCCCGGACGCTGCCGTCCTGATCGCCCGCCAGCGGAATCCGGCGCTTGCGATCATCACTGAATCCTTCCCGCGAGAGCAGGTGGCCGAGCTGCTGGGCCAACTTCGCGCTTCGGCCCGGCCGGTCCCTGCGGTGGTTCTCAGCGAGAAACCTCTGACCGAATGGACGGTAAAGTACGTCAAGGCGGGGGCGTTCGATTGCCTTACCGGACCCAGCGACGACTGCTACGTCGAGGGGCTCATGCGCTGCCTGGAGGCGGTCAGCGACACCACCGAGACCGGGAGGTTCTTTTGCGACGACTGCCCCCCGTCCGTGCCCTTCGTCGGCAAGAGCCTCGCGGCCGAGAGGCTCCTGCAAACCGTTCGCATGGTCGCCTTCAGCCGATGCAATCCGGTGCTGATACTCGGCGAGACGGGCGTGGGCAAGGAACTGGTCGCCCGCGCGCTGCACTGCTGGCGGTCGGGCGAGCAGGCGCCTATGGTGGCCGTCAACTGCGCGGCCCTGACGGCCACGCTTATGGAAAGCGAGCTTTTCGGGCACGTCAAAGGCGCGTTCACGGGTGCTGACCGCGACAAGGCGGGTCTGTTCGAGACGGCCGAGAATGGCAGCATCTTCCTGGACGAGATAAGCGAGATGCCCTCCGAACTGCAAGGCAAGCTGCTTCGCTCGCTCCAGGAGCGAACGTTCCGCAGGGTCGGCGGGACCAGCGACATAGCATCCAACGCCACCGTGATAGCCGCCAGCAACCGGGACCTGTTGACCGAAACCAAGGAAGGGCGGTTCCGCCAGGACCTGTATTACAGGTTGGCGGTCTTCCCGATCCACGTCGTGCCGCTGCGCTCGCCGGAGCGGAAGGACGACATCCGGCTCCTGGCCGAGTACTTCGCCGAGCACAGCTCGTTGCGGCCCGGCGGCGAGGTGCAGGGCATCTCCGCCGCCGCCAAGCGCGCCCTTGCCGCGCGCAACTGGTCCGGCAACGTGCGGGAGCTTCGCAACGTTATAGAGCGAGCCACGCTCCTGGAGCGAGGCCCGCAGATCACGCTCGAGAGCATTGTGTTCGACGAGTCCCTGTCTGTCTGTCCCGCCGGCCCGCCGGATGTGGCCGCCGAGGCCGACAAGCCCCAGGACCTTTCCCTCGAGACCGCCGAGCAAGAGTTCATCCGCCGTGCCCTGAAGGAAACGGGCTGGCAGCGAACCCGTGCCGCCGCGCTGCTGGGCATAACCCGCGCCACCCTCCACGCCAAGATCAAACGCTACGGCATCGAGGCTACCTGACCAGGCCGCCGCGTTACGCCGTTCGTTGGCGGTCAGCCTATTTGGGGTACGTTTCCTTCCACTCCTTCAGCTTCTGGACCTCGGTGCCGAGGCTCTTGACCATGTTCTTGGCGGCCGGACCCTTGTTGGCGGTCTTGAAGAGCGCTTCGAGCTTTTGGGCGCGCCTGATAAAAGGTCCTCGATCAAGGTGCCGCATCCCCGTCTTTCGGGGTTCCATACCCGCTTCGACTGAACCAATTGTAGGCCGGTGTGCATGCAGCCGACAGGAGCAAAGCAGCAGCCGGGTTTGCTCCTGGGGCGGCGAAGGCCTTGCGGCGTCACGGCCGACGGGCGCGTTCGAATTATTGGCGCGGCGCGCACAGTTCTCAATCGCCTGCCCCACGGCCTTTCGCCTGAGATATGCGAAATCCCCAGCAAAAGCGGCCCTTTGGCGTGTGGCATGACAATTGCAAGTCGTACGGCACGTTATGATGAAGCGTATCCCTATAGTTCCGATCTTGCTGGTGGTTAACACCGGGGCGATTGTGTTTGCCTTGGCGCTGATACTGACGCGCGGCGAGCCGACGCACAAGCTGGCCGTACGGCTTGAGCCGGCCGGCGCGCATACGTCATCGTCCAAAGCTACCACCAGGCCCGCGGCCCAAACGGAGCCCGCCTCCTGGACGGCCGCGGAGAAGCTGCGCCAGGACGGCAAGCCCGCGGCAGCGCTGGTTCAGTACGCGGCGCTGGCCGAGATTGAAATCAACCCCGCCGTCCGATCGTTGCTGGTCATGCGGCAGGGGCAATGCCTGATCGACCTCCGTCGGCTGGACGACGCTCGCGGCCAGTTCCGCGGGGCTCGCGAGGGCCCGTCGGCGACGGTCCGGGCCCTTGCCAACTTCCACATCGCCACTCTGGACGCGGCCGAGCGGCTCGGGCTGGAGGCCCGCAGGCATGCCTACGAGGCCCTGGCCACCGACGCGGAGTACTGGCCGGCGGGCCTGGAGGAGGCCTGCGACCTTGTCGTCGCCCGCAGCCTGGTCGACCAGGCGTTCACGCTGTGCAACTCGCCCGCCTCTGCCGGCGGCCAGGCGCCGGACTGCATCGCCCCGTTCGCCGCCAAGCCCCCCGACGCGCTCCACAGGGCTGTGATG
>JAUWQU010000360.1 GCA_030610965.1 Phycisphaerae bacterium | reverse complement strand
ATGCCCCCTATTACAGAAGCCGATCGCCCCTACAAAGCGGGAGGGTCCGTCTCGCCGAGCAACTGCCTCATTTCTGGTAGATGGGCAGGTAGTTGTACGGCAACTGGAGAATGATCGTCCCCAGCGCCGTGCCGTAAGTAGTGCCGACGCTGTCGCCGTTCCAACTGCCGTCGGGGCTCTGCATCTGCATCAGCTTGCCCCGAATGGTCGGATAGTAGTCCTTCCAGTCCTTGCCGCCTCGCTGATACCACGCCTGGGCAAGGTAAAAGTGGGTGTAAAACCAGTGCCCGCCCCAAGCCGACGACTGCGAACTGACCTTCCCGCGAACGTAGTTGACCAGCTTCTCGACCATCTGCCCTTCAACGCCCGCGCCGCCCGTCTTGCGGTCGTATACGCCCGCCGCGTAGAAGCACGCAATGGCGGCCGCGGAAATCGCCGGGCGCGACGAGCCCCGGCTGCGGGCGGAATAGCATATCCCGCCGTCGGTCATCTGGCAGTACTTGAGGTACGCCACGGCCCGGTCGATCGTGGACTTGGGCACCTTGATCCCGGCGTTGCGGCACGCCCGCAGGGCCTGGAGCTGCGTTACGGTCACCGAGCCTTCGTCGCCCTTGCTGGTGGGAGTGTAGATCCACCCGCCGGCGTGGTTGTTCGACTTGCCGAGGTCCGACTGCGAGCCGACGGTGACGGCGACGGCCTTGTCGAGCACCTCGCGGAGGTCCTTGCCGGTCTCGCGGTTGATCTCCGTGCCGTAGCACTGGGCCAGGAAGAGCATCGAAAAGCCGTGGCCGTACATGCTGCGGCTCTCGCTGCCGGGCCCGGCGATGAGCCCGTCCTTGTGGCTCTTGGCGATGCGGATGAGGTAGTTCATCGCCCTGCTCACGTTTCGGCTGTAGGGGCCGGTCTCCGGCGTCGAGCCGCCTGCCATCAGCGACAGGCCGGCCAGGGCCGTCATGGCCGAGGGATAGCTTCCGTAGCCGCCGCTGTTGAGCCAGCTCCCGTCGGCACGCTGCGTCTTGACGAGGTAGTTGAGCCCCTTGTCGATACACTTGATCGTCTTGGCGTCCATCATCGACGGCAGAACAGGGCCGGGCGCATCGCCGCGAGCGGCGGGCATCTGGCCGAAACCGACTGCCGCGGCCAGGACAACCGCGGCCGCGACGCGGGCCGATCCGGCCCGTCGGCCTCGTTGAGCCGATGCGTGGGGGCTATTTCTCTCCATTGATGCTTACTCCTTCGGCGGTTTCGACGACAAGTCGGCCCGCGGTCATTACCGGCGGGCCCATGGCCTGGCGCCGGCGGGTCTCGTTCCGGACCGCGCGCCCCGCGACCCGCAGATCGATCTTCTGCACCTCCCGGCCGGTTTCGGACTCGATTACGTGTACGTAGTAGGACTGACCCGCCTGGTAATGCCTCGCCACAATGGCCACGTGGTTTCTTCCTACCGTCACCGGCAGGACGTTGGGATAGTACGTCGCGGCGCTCTCGACGTCGCGGCTCCAGAGCCGCTTGCCGTCGGAGAGGCCGAACTTCTGGAGGTTGATCCCGCGAGTGTTGGTGATCTGCCCGTACTGGCCGCCACGCCGCCCGTTAAGCCCGGCCGTGCAGAGCACAAAGATGTGCCCGCGATCGAAAGCCGCGCCGAACGCGATGCCCGCCATGCCTTCAATACTGGCCGGCGACAGCGACGCAAGCTTGCGCCCGCCCCCGGGTATACTCAATACGTCGACCGCCCCGCCGGACATGTCCGGCGCCACGGCCAGCATCTCAGCCGAAACGCCGATGATGGTCGGGTTCTTGCCTCCGTCGTAATCCACCTTCCAAAGGGGCTTGTCAATGCGGGCAGGCTCGCGGGCCGTGAGCTCGCCGTCCAGCAGCATGAGCATGATCCCGTCGGCGGTCATCGCCACCTGGGACCACTGCTTGGATGTCCAGGTTCCAACGACCCTGCCCTCTCGCGACAGGCTCAGTGCCGTGACGGATCGGCCGGAATCGCTCCTGAAGACGACCAGCCCCCCGCCGATCTGCGGCGAGCCGAGAGGCATGCGGCTTCGGCCGCCGACGAGGCTGTTCTGCCACAGGAGCTTGCCGTTGGCCATGTCCAGGCAGGAGACCTTGCCGCCAGTGTCCGCCACCACCAGCACGCCCTGGCCGGCGCCCATGCAATAGAACGATCGGATGCCGACCTTGTCGAAGTCGGTATGCCATTTCGTCTTCCCGTTGGCGACGTCCAGGCCGCGAGCGCTCTTGCGGTCGGCGACGACGATTATCCGCCCATCGCGGCTAAGCGCCCCCAGCAGGCGCATGCCCGGCGGGAAGTACGCGTAGCGGTCGATGGTCGCCTTGTCTATGCCGGCGGGGGTTTTCCATTCTGCCTCGCCGCGGTCGCCGGTGACGTCGAGCATGATCGCGTCGCCATCGGCGACCATCACGATGCGGTCCTCGATGCGCACCGGGCGGTAGTTCTGGTCGTAAAGGATGTGGGCGGCCTCGCCCTTGATGATGAACTTCTTAACCAAAGGCGGGCGGATGAGGCTCACTTGGGCCATGGGCCTTGCCGCCAGGTCGCCGCCTCCGGACTCTATCTGCCGCAGCACGTCGCTGAGCTTGCCCTTGATGTCGGCGAAGCTGACGAGCGCCTCGCCGTCCATCTCGCGCAGGGCCGCGACCTCCCTGCGGGCCGACGTGGCCCACTGCCCGCGGGCGTATATGACCGCCAGCGCGGCCTTGGCCGATATTCGAAGCGGGCTGTCGGCCATCTTGGTGACGCGGTGAAGCCCCCTTCGCGCGTTGCCGAGGTCCACCTCGGCCCCATTGGGGTCGGCCTGAGCCCTGACGTAGCTGGCCTCGGCGGCGTAGAACAGCGAGTCGTCCGCCCAGACGCTGTTTGGCCAGCGCTTCTCGACGGCCAGAATGTCTTCGGGCTTACCGCCCTCGCGGGCGGCGTCCATGGCGGCGGCGGCCTTGGCATCGAAGCTCGCGTAGCAGCTTCGCCCGTATTTCTCGATAAGCTCGCGTATGTAGTCGTCGGCGATCTTCCTGCCGGGCAGCGTCTGGCGGCTCTGGCTGAAGCGGACAGAGTCGTCGGCCTGCGGGCCTATCTCCACCTCAACCATTTCCTCCTGGCCGTACTTCTCGGCCAGTTCCTGCGCCAGTTCGGTCGCCTCGGGGAACTGCCCCATCCGCTCGCGGAGCTTGGCCATCCGCAACTTCATGTGGGCCTTCTGCTGGACGGTGGTAGCGGACGCCTCGGCCTGTTCGAACAAGCGCTTCATCTCGGCGTCCCTGGCCGCGTGGTTGCCCAGCGCGACGTAAGTCCGGTAGAGCAGATGCGGCACCTGCGAGGCCGTGCGGGCGTCCACATGGGCCTCGGTGAGCTTGCGGCATGCCAGCAGGTCTTCCAGAGCCAGGTCGAATCGCCTCGAGTCGAACGACAACTGGGCCCTCTGGAGCACCAGCGGCGCGCGGGTCTCCGGCGGGCTTCTGTCGATCTGCCGGGAAAGCTCCCCCTGGGCCACCTCGTAGCTGAAATATGCGCATACGCCCAGCATCGAGCCGGCCACCAGCTTGCCATCGGCGCTGACGAGGTTGCCGAGCATCCCCTTAGGCGACGCCAGGTCAAGCCCGCTGACCGCGTAGGTCTTGAGGTCCATCGTGTAGACCTTGCCCAGCGAACTGGCCAGCACGCGCCGACCCGTGACCGCGGGCCGGCCGTAGATGTTCATGTCCTCCTCGGACCCCTGGGCAAGCTCGAAACCGTCGGAGATGCGATAGACGAACAGCCCCTGCCCGCTGAGCAGTACGCGGTCGGCGTCGATGGCGCTCAGGTCGAATTGGTTCCGACGGCTCGTGGACCATTTCAGTTCGCCCGTCTCGCAGTCCAGCCCAAGCATCGAGTCGCCGTCGGCGGGCAAGCAGGTTACAAGCCCGCGAGAAACAATCAGCGGGTTGCCCGGCTCCCAGACGGCCGGCCGGCCGGAAGACGAGTACGACCGGGTGGCCCTGGTGTTGGAGTTGTTGACCTTGCTCTCGTACTGGTAGGCCCATATCGGCTCGCCGGTGGCGGCGTCGAAGGCGGCGACCACGCCGGCATTGGTCGTCACGTATACTCGCCCGTCCGCCACGGCCGGTGGGCTTCCGACGACCAGGCGGCCATCCGCCCCGAGTTGATTCGGGATCCCCGACGCCATGACCGGAGTCTGGGCTACGGGGCAGCGCCACACCAGCTTGCCCGTCTCGCCGTCCAGGCAGACCAGCACGTACGACTCCAGGTAGTGCACCATCGTGTAAACCCGCCCGGATGCGTACGTGGGGGCCGCCAGGAACATGCCGTCTCGCAGGACCTCGTGGTCGCCCTCGCCCCGGCCGACGCACCAGAGCACCATGCACTGGCCCGAGATACTCAGGGCCGCCAGCCGCGAGCTGCTGTCGAGGCCCTTGACGGTCCCGCCTTGCCGGCCGATGATGCGAAGGTTGTTGTTGCTGGGCAGGAAGTCGTAGACCGTGAAGAGCTTGTCGCCCCCGACTGTCATGGCGTAGCGGCCGTTGTCGCCTATGTACCGGTACCTGCTGCTGTAGTAAACGCCCCTGTTGGGCAGGTTCCCCAGCTTGCGGACCATCGGCAGGGCAACCGACTCCCACTGGTCGCCCCCGGTAAGAAGGTCCAGCGACAAGACGCGTTCCTCGGACCTGACGAACACCCGCCCGCCCGCGACCACCGGGTGAAGCATGGCCGGCAGGACCAGGTCGTTGCGGTTGCCGGAGCTTCCGCTGGTGGTGCTCTTCAAGAGCAGGTGCCCGTTTCGAAGGCTGACGGTGCGCCGGCCGGACTGGGAGCGTGCGATGCTGGAGCCCCTGACAACGTTGTTTATTTGCGCGCCAGAGAGGTACATCGATCCTCCGGCCAGGAGCTTCGGGATCAGATTGTCCGAAAGCTCCTGTGGGTCCCGCTTGGGCCATCGCGGGTCGAGCACCACGTCGCACTCGCCCATCCGGCCCAGGCCGTCGGGCACGCCGCCGAGTCCGGGCCAGCCGGTGGTCAGGCGCGTTTCGGCCGAGGCCAGCGGCCCGAGCTTCTC
>JAUWQU010000734.1 GCA_030610965.1 Phycisphaerae bacterium | reverse complement strand
TCGACCGCCCAAGGCGGCCGGCGTGTGGGAGTTGCGTCCGTGGCCTGGCGAAGGGCCTCGCGGGCCGATGGCGTGTCCTGGCCGGAGCCCTCGGGGAACAACACCTCGGCGGGGCGAATGCGGATAAGCTCGTCGATGACGTGGTCGGCCGGGGCGAGCATCGTGGTGAACTTCCCGCTGGAAAGCTCGACCCAGGCGATGCCGGCCATGTCCGCTAAGTCGGTACGCTTGGCGGACTTGCCGCCCGTCGGCGCGAACACGGCCGCGAGGTAGTTGCCCTCTCGCTGCTCGAGCAGGTTTTCGTCGGTAAGCGTGCCGGGCGTGACAAGGCGCGTCACGTCGCGTTTGACGATGCCCTTGGCCTGCTTGGGGTCCTCGACCTGCTCGCACAGGGCCACGCGGCAGCCGGCGTTTACGAGCCTGGCCAGGTAGCTGTCCAGTGCGTGGTACGGAATGCCCGCCAGCGGCACGGCCGTGGGGCCCTTGCTGCGGCTGGTGAGGGTCAGGCCGAGTATTCGGGAGGCGGCTTTGGCGTCTTCGTAGAACATCTCGTAGAAGTCGCCCATGCGGAACATCAGGATGTAGTCGGGGTACTGCTCCTTGAAGCTGCGGTACTGCCGCATGGCTGGTGTGTCGAGTTGTTGCGGCGTCTCGTCGTTCACGGCCGCTTGTTATAGGGCATGGGTGAATGCCGGGCAAGAGCTACCGGCCGATTCAGGCCGCTGGCGCGGGCCTCATCAGGTGGCGTTCGGCTATGGGTGCAAGCCGATGCCGCCGCTGAGGTGCTGCAAGCTTACGCGGCGTTGTCGGCGGCTTGGCGTTGGCGTTCGGCGCGGTCGGCGAGTTGCTGGAGGATGTTGGCGAAGCGCTGCACGAGCTTTCGGCCTGGCCATGCGAGTTGGGCTCTGACGGCGTTGTCGCTGCACCATTGCAGCGCGGTGGGCATGAGGACGGCCTCGAAGTGCGAGCCCTCCATGTTGGCGGCGAGCATAGCCAGGGCTTGGGTGACGCTGAACGGCATGGCAACCAAGTTGCCCGTGGCGGGGTCGTTTCCGGCGCAGAAGGCGGGCTTGCTTGTCACGAGGTGCTCGCGGCAGGCGGTGGGGCGTATGGAGTAGGAGTCGCAGCACTGGTCGATCAGCAGCGGGCAGGGCATGTCCAGCGTCGCGTACCATTGTGCCATCGCGTTGGCGGGGCCGGAGTCGTCCTGGGCGGTCTCATCGGTGGGGATGTCGGGCGGCCCGGCCTGGACTATGCGGGTGACGGCCTTGGCGAACAGTTCCTCGGCCCGCGCTCGTTGCTCGGCGGGCATGGCGGATATATCTTCATGAAGGCGGAAGGCTTCCGGCACGGACAGCGGCACGATGTAGCGGCAGCAGGCCCCGCAGCCGCGATGGCACGACGGGGCCTCGCCGCCGGCCTGGATGTGCTCGATGGTTCGATGGACGACCTGGTCGCAGATCGACCGCGCCAGCGGCACGACATCCGCCAGCCGCATCGGCTGGTCCGAGGCCGTCGCGGTCAGCCGCAGCGGCCTGCCGAAAAGCCCAAGCTCGATGCTGACCGTAGAGTGCCCGTCCGGCGCGCCGCCGGGCACCTGGGCACGAGAATGCCTGGTGTTTTCGAGATTAAGAGGCAAGTTATTGACTGTCCTGTTCTTTCATCGTCGGTCCGGCCCTGGCGTCCGCGTGGCCCGTCGGCTACTCACAGAGGCCGGGACGGTCCGCCGGGTTTCTGTCCGGTCACGTATCGGCCCAGCGAGAAGGCGGCATTAATAGTGGTATGAGGAAAGGTCTTTACTGTGATTTCCCGACAAGCTACTATCACGCAATGTCCCGTCCCTTTTGGGCGGGATTGACGTTTTCCAAGAGATTCACATGAGCGATCCTGTCCAAAAAGACGGTTCGGCCTGCGGTTCGGGATGCAGCAGGTGCAGCGCCCTCGAGCAGTGCGGCCGGCATCCGGGCGGGCTTGCCGGCTGGCCGCTGGTGGGCTCGGCTCTGTGCGTGTTCCTGCTTCCTCTGGCGACGGCGACGGCCGGGGCGATCCTGGCCGGCCCCCAGGAGATGCACCAGTTCGCGGGCGCTTTCGGCGGGCTGGCGGCCGGGCTTGTAGTGGGCGTGATAATGGCCCGGCTGATCGGCCGACCGGCCAAGGAGAAGTTATGACAGCCTCGACAACATTGCGTGGGACAGGAACGTTCCCCCGCGGCGTGCATCCGGCGGATCACAAGGAGTTTTCCCAGGACGCAGCCATCGAGGTGTTTCCGACGCCAAAGAAGGTGACGATCCCGTTGGTTCAGCACCTCGGCGCCCCGGCAGAGGCGCTGGTCAAGACCAAGCAGGAAGTCCAGATGGGCGAGAAGATCGCCAAGCCGGCCGGGTTCATCTCGGCGGCCGTGCATGCGAGCATCTCCGGCAAGGTGGGCATAGGCTGCGCGGTGACGATGCCCAACGGCCGGCGAGTCCAGGCCGTGCCGATTACCGCGGCCGAGACCCAGCCCCTCGAGGGCGCCGAACTCCTGGCGGACGTCTGCGGCGGCGACTGGCCGACGGACGCTTCGCAGTTCGATCCCAAGCAAATCGCCGACGCGGTAAACAACGCGGGCGTCGTGGGCCTTGGCGGGGCGGCCTTTCCGTCGCACGTCAAGCTCGTGCGTAATGACAAGAAGCCCATCGACACGCTGCTGCTCAACGGCTGCGAGTGCGAGCCGTACCTGACGGCCGACTACCGGCTGATGCTGGAGTTCCCCGAAGCGGTCATCTGCGGCGGGCTTCTGGCGGCAAGGGCCAACGGGGCCGAGCGGATTATCGTAGTCATCGAGGACAACAAGCCCCA
>JAUWQU010000787.1 GCA_030610965.1 Phycisphaerae bacterium | reverse complement strand
CGATAGGACGCCACATCGCCCCAGGCCTAAAAGGCCTGGTCTATACCCGCCTTCGGCGGGCGAAGCCCCGTGAACGGGGCTGAAACCATGGTCGCTAAACACGTACATGTTGGGGGTGGTTGAGTTAATGGGATACCCAGTATGCGGATTACCGGCTCGCCGATCACCCGCCCGTAAACCTGGATCGGCGGCTGGCCGTTGAGGTTGACCGCCGCGTTGAGCACGCATCCGCCCCACTCGAGGCTGTACGGCGGGGTGTCGGACCAGCCGCCGCCGAGGTCCAGCCTGGCCGGGGCCCGGCCCCAGACGATCTCGTCCGTCCGCATCGCGCTGTGCGGCTGGGTGCAAGCAGTCCGCCCGCTGGCGACGATCGTGAGGTTCACCTGCCGAAACGCTGCGGCCCTGGCCTGGCGGGTCCACTGCTCGACCGTCTGACCCGCCCGCGGGACCAGGCCCAACGTCTCCAGCCAGGTCCGCAAGGCCGGCGTAATTGCCCGGTCGAGGCCGGGCAGAACGTCCAGCAATTCCGCATTCTCCCGCCCCGCCAGAGATGCGACGGCTGAGGCAAGCGAATACATGATCCGCGAGAAACCGAACCCCGCCGACCAAGCGCCGGGCGAGGCATGGTCGTCGCAGATCCACTGTGCCTCGGCCAGCAGACGGGCCGCCAGTTCGCCACGGTCGGCGGCGTCGCCAAGGACGCAGGCCAGTTCCGCGGCCGAGAAGCCGCTTTCGTTGCGGAACATCCGCCGCAGCGACTGGCTGATCTCTCTTGCGCGTATCTGCCGGCGGCGCGAGTGGAACGCCGCGTGGTCGGCAAGGTTCGCGATTTCGCTTAGGCTGTATCGGTCGGCCTCGCGCCACGCGGCGCGCTGCCGGGCCGATGCCCCGGCCGGATCGGCAAGCCAGAGCCACGCGCGGTAATCGCCCGCGCCCGCCACGGCCGGGAAGAGCCGCGCATCCCACAACGTCCGCTCCTGCCCGGCGGCATCCGCGGGCCAGAGGTCTTCCAGCCCGGCTTGCATCGCCTTCATCCAGTCCTCGACGGGCATGCCAAAGAATGTGGCGCCCTGTCCGGCGGGATCCTTGAACGTATCGTCCACGCCGTAGCACCGCACGAACCACGCGGGCTTGCCGTGGCGATCCGCGCCGGCAAGGACGTCCAGGCAAACTCCGCGCGGAAGGCTCAGCGGCTCGTCGACGTCCACGCCCGCAAGCACGTTCTCGCCGCCCAGCCGCACGTCCGAACGAATGCGGCAGCCCTCGACCCACGAGTGTTCGCCTGCCACCTGTCCTCCGGCGTCGTCGTTGTTGACGCTCAGGTGTGTTCGCAGGCTGGAAACTCCATGATCGCTTGCCAGCAGGTCCAGGCCACTGGATATGATCTGCCGCGTGGTGCCGAAGTGCAGGAACCCGCACCGCGGCAGCACCCGCACGCTGAACGCCGTGGCCGAAAGAGACTCCAGCAGCCTGCCCAGCGTCACATCGTCCCAGGCTGAGCCGCCGGCCCGCACGGCGGCGCGGTAGTTGTCGGGCGTTACCTCGTCGCCCATGGCGCAGCAGACCTCGCGGTAGATGTCCAGCCCGGCAGACTCGATCCGCATGCCCATCTCGTCCGACCAGCACAGCGTGCCGTCCGGGCGAGCGGCAACCTCGAACGCCCGCAGCATCGTCACGGCCGTGGCGGCGTCGAAGCCGAGCACGCCGATGTCCAGCAGGCTCTGGCCGTATCGGTCGACGGCTCCGGCGGCCCGCTGGGCATCCGGCGAGGGCTTCTGCATGTACAACCTCACCCGCCCGGCCTCGCCGGGGCAGTAAACGCCGTGGCCCCTGGCCTGCTGCGGCTCGGCACGGCACGCCAGGCCGGTCATTCCCGGCGAGTCGAACGAAACCGCATCGGCATCGAAGCTAAGTAGCACATCCCCGGCGGTAACGACGACCTGCCCGGCATTTTCCGGACCCGGAGGCAGGGCCAGGTATGTCGGCAACTGGCGGTCGAAGAGCGTCACGGGAATGGCCGAGTCGCTCTCGCCGGGAACCGGCACGAATATCTTCCCGCACGGTCCGTAGGCCGGGAGGCGTCGCGAGTCGCCGCCCGCGTGGACGATGAGTATCCGCAGCGTCCGCAGGACCTCCAGCCAAGCCTCGGGCCCGGCCGCCACAGCCCTGCCGGCCAGGCGGCGCTGAAGCACGGCCGCCAGGCAGCAAAGCGTGCTTCCGCCGCTGCCTACCCGCCTGCCGCCCGGGTCGGGCGCGACCAGCACCTCGCCGGCCCCCGCCAGCAATCCCAGCCGCCGGCGAAGGTCGAGCTGCCGCTCATACGCCTGGGCCTGGGCGGCGTTCGAGGCCGTCACGATCAGGTAATCCCACGGCCGAGTCCACGAAGTCATCTCTATCTCCACCAAACGTGCCATCACGACCGGCCCGCACGCGGCCGGATGCGCCATTGAAGGTAAATCGGCCGACTCTCGCCGTCCATCCATTTGAAAGCGGGAAAATGGGCAGCCCCCATTCTTCTCGTCAGCTTCTGGGGATCAAGGGCCGGCAAACACCAAATAGCAGGCATCAAGTAACAAACAAATCCCGTAATACTTCACCCGTCTGCAACGGATTGGACCGGCAGCGGGGGAA
>JAUWQU010000746.1 GCA_030610965.1 Phycisphaerae bacterium | reverse complement strand
CGATAGGACGCCACATCGCCCCAGGCCTAAAAGGCCTGGTCTAT
The DNA here is from genome assembly GCA_030610965.1 of Phycisphaerae bacterium. GTDB lineage: Bacteria > Planctomycetota > Phycisphaerae > SM23-33 > SM23-33 > JAUWQU01. Next base: position 2,734 of record JAUWQU010000746.1, on the reverse strand, counting down.
ACCCGCCTTCGGCGGGCGAAGCCCCGTGAACGGGGCTGAAACCATGGTCGCTAAACACGTACATGTTGGGGGTGGTTGAGTTAATGGGATACCCAGTTTTCGGGATTCGTGCTTCGGATTTCGCCACGAAGCAGTCCGCCGCGGCGGATCGATGGGGCATTAAGATGCGATTGCCCTGACGTCAGTCCCTTTTTGGGTTGACGTTATGCCGATGGGTGGGTATTGTCGACCATGCTCCGACCTGCGTTCGTGGAAGCGGTGCAGAGAGGTTCCTCGTCGAGGGGCACGGGCGTTCTCGCTCAATCGCTGCTGCCCCAGGCCGCACCGGCCAAGTTTCCTGACCCGGTAGATCACTGTTCGTGTGCCTGTTGCTGACATGCGCGGTTGGCCGCTGCAAGTGCAACGGAACGCAAGGAAACGGGGAGTCTGAAATGAGCGTCGCAAAGTCGTCTGGCCTGGGTCGCCGCCCAGGCGCGAAATCGAAGACCAAAGCGGGGATGCCCCTCTGGGTCAAGTCGGTCAAGAGGCCGCCGGTATGGATGCTCCTGACGGCCCTCGCGGTCGGGGCGCCATCCGCCCAGGCCAAGCCCGGCGATATGGTCTGCATGCTGGAGAACCCAACGCCGGTGGCGAAGGACCAGTTCAGCGTTGCCATTGCCGCGGTGGGCAACAACATCCTCGTGGGAGCGTCTAACGACGACACAGAAGGTTACCAGACCGGCGCCGCCTACCTTTTCGACGGATCGGGGGCTTTGCTTCAGACGTTCCTGAATCCCGCGGCGGCCCGAGATAGCTTCGGAAATGGCGTGGCGGCGTTCGGCAACGACGTTCTCATAGGTGCCTCGACCGCCGACATCGGTGCGGGGAACTCCGGGGCCGTCTACCTGTTCGACGGGTCGATGGGCTCGCTTATCCGCACGTTTCAAATGCCTGTTCCGGTCTGGGACGGCTTTTTCGGGTATTCCATAGCCGCCATGGGCCAAAACGTGGTCGTTGGGTGCGCACACACCCGGGACGTGTATATGTTCGAGGCCTCGACGGGCATTCTGCTGCGCACGTTCGTTAATCCCAACCCGAGTTTCCGGGACGGTTTCGGGTGGTCGATAGCGACGGTTGGAGACAACGTCCTCGCCGGAGCCTGGGGCGATGATACCCAGGGAGGCGACTGCGGGATGGCGTACCTGTTTGACGGCGCAACGGGGGGGCTGATCCGCACAATCCATAATCCCACGCCGGTAGCGGGAGACAACTTCGGCTACTCCGTAGCGGCCGTCGGCGACAACGTGCTCATTTCGGCCCGCCAAGACGACACCGGCGCCTCGAACACCGGGGCCGCGTACCTGTTCGACGGTTCGACGGGCGACCTGCTGCATACTTTCCTGAATCCCGCACCCGAAGGTAATGAGTTATTCGGGTGCTCCGTGGCGGCTGTAGGCGGCAACGTCCTGATAGGGGCCTTTCTTGACAACGAAGGTACCTCAGATGCGGGGGCTGCGTATCTTTTTGACGGCTCGACCGGCGAACTTCTCCATACATTTCTTAATCCGACGCCTGCCCACCAGGACATGTTCGGTTATACCGTGGCCAGCATGGGCGATAATATCCTCATCGGGTGTCTTTATGACGACGCCGGCGGCACGGACGCCGGCGCGGTGTACCTCTACGAGGGAATTCCCGAGCCGGCGACGCTTTCGCTGTTGGCCTGCGGCACCGCAGCGCTGCTTGGCCGGCGGCGACGCGTGCGTGCGTAGACCCAAGTGGCAAATGCCGAATGGCGAATGGCAAAAGGCAAATGCTAACACTACATCGCAACGTGAGCGACATTTCTTCCTGGCGGATCATAACACATTCTACAACCATCAGTTGATAACGTTTGAGGCTTCAGACTTCAGGGGGAAGGCTTCAGACTTCAGGCTACAGGCTTCAGGCGCAGCAAAAACGGCGGGAGCTTCGCGACTGCCGGCCACTGTTTCTTCTCCTGAAGTCTGAAGCCTGAAGCCTGAAGCCTGTAGCCTCTTCTCCTGAAGCCTGAAGTCTGAAGCCTTCCCCCTGAAGCCTGAAGCCTCTGTCTCGCGGGGCATTGTATGCATCGGCCGAGCAAAACGCAGGCCGCCAGGAAGGAAGGTCGGCCAACATCGCAACTTGATTCATGTATATTTCGGGATACATGGCAGCAGTCGATCCACGTCGATGCCCTTCGCCGACAGCCAGCCGACAGTCGCTCTCGTATAAAGTATCCGGAACTGCTGATTGTGCCACTGGTGGTAGCTACTCCTTCACCCAGCAGAGAACTGGCTGTATATATCCCTTGAAAAGCCCGGGAACTGGTGGTATACATCCGAACTCGTGGATTAGTTTTGGCTCTTTCACCAACTCGCGCGCCCAAAGGATAGACCAACATGGCAAAACAACTCTCGAAAATGACCATCCCTCAACTACGTGCCGAAATCGCCCGGAGACAAACGGGCTTTCCGAAGCTCCAGAAGAAGCGGGCCCAGTTGCTCAAGGCGATCGGGGTGCTCGACCGTAAGATCGCGGCCCTCGGAGGCCAGGTCGAACAACCAGCCAAACCCAAGGGCAGGCCGCCAAAGGCTGCGAAGCCCAAGGTCTCATCCGGTAAGTCGCTCGCCCAGAGCATCAAGGGCTTGCTCGTCGGCTCCAAGGGCGGCATGCGGATCAAGCACATCGTGGAGGCCGTCCAGAAGGCGGGCTACAAGAGCGCGGCCAAGGACTT
>JAUWQU010000633.1 GCA_030610965.1 Phycisphaerae bacterium | reverse complement strand
CCACACGCTCAAGGTCAAGCGAAGCGAGCTTTCGTTCAAGTAGACTCCGCCGCCGGAGCCGGCCGAAGCCAACGGAAGAAGAAACATCAGATGGGGATTACACAGATTAGATGATTACACAGATTAGAAGGACATTCAGCGGGCCGTGCGAAAGGGCTCCTGGAAGCTGATCCGCTACCCGAAGGTGGACAGGACGCAGCTATTCAACCTGGCCGCCGAACCCTCCCAGGCAGGGCGGGTCAAGGAAATGCTGGCCCTGATGGCCGAGCAGCAGAAGTTCTTCGGCGACACCGACCCGCTGACCGTCGAGAAGCCCGCCAAGGCCGAGGTGAATCTGGAGTTCTTCCGCAATCCCCCCGCCCGGGCCCAGTACGGCAAAGTCAAGCCCAAGAAGAAGCCCAAACGCAAGGAAAAGGCGAAGAACTGAAACCTCATAAAGGTTTCCGACCGCTTTTCTTGCGACTCATGGGAGAATCAAAGGTATCTGCCTCGAAATCTCGTCGGAGCCAAATTGGGGTCCCTGGCCGGGTTGACGGCAGGCGTAAATCGCGGTAATCTCTCGTCCATGCCCGATGACAAAGCGATACTCGCCGCGCTCAGGAAGTTTGCCGACACCGTAACCGCCAAGATGAAAGTGTCGGCATTGAGCAATGCGGAGCCGGAAGACCAATTGCGCGGGCCGTTTGAAGTGTTCGTGGGGGAAGTTGGCAAGGCGCTGGCGATCAAGGTGGATTGTGCCGGCGAAGCCCGGCTCGCCGGCCGCCTGGGCAAACCCGACTACGCCATACACACCGGGAATCTGCTGACCGGCTATGTCGAGTTGAAGAAACCCGGCCTTGGCGCAAACCCTGACCGATTCATCGGACACTCCGCCAAGCAATGGAAGCGATTTCAGGCCATACCAAACCTGATTTACTGTGATGGGAACGACTGGGGCTTGTACCGCGACGGCGAAGCTGTTCGCCCCGTTGTCCGGCTGTCGGGGGATGTGGCCAGCGAGGGCAAGAAGGCCGTGGCCGACAAGGACGCCAAGGGCGTCATGGACCTGCTGACTCACTTCTTTTCCTGGCAGCCGATCATCCCCAAGAACGTAAAGGACCTGGCCGGCTTGCTCGCCCCGCTGTGCAGGATGTTGCGCGATGACGTGACCGACGCCCTGAAAGACTCGCAATCGCCGCTTGTGAACCTGGCCAAGGACTGGCGGCAACTGTTGTTCCCGGATGCGAGCGATGAACAATTCGCCGACGCCTACGCGCAAACCGTGACTTTCGCGCTGTTGCTGGCGCGAAGCGAAGGCGCGGCCCCGTCCCTTATGGAAGCCGAAAAGGCCCTGGCTACCGAGCACAGCCTGCTTTCCCGCGCCCTTCAAGTGCTGACGGACCCCAACGCCCAGGCGGAGATATCCGCTTCCCTGAATCTGCTGATTCGCGTTGTCGGGGAAGTGCCCCAGGGCGTGCTGAAAGCCGCCGACGACAAGAAGGACCCGTGGCTTTTCTTCTACGAAGACTTCATGGCGGCATACGACCCGGACTTCCGCAAGAAGATGGGTATCTACTACACGCCCGTTGAAGTAGTCCGCGCCCAGGTTCGCCTGGTTGACGACTTGCTGACAAACCGCCTGGGCAAGGCCCTGGGCTTCGCCGATCCGGGCGTTATCACACTGGACCCGGCCGCCGGCACGGGAACATACCTTCTAGGCGTCATTGACCACGCCTTGGCCAAGGTGAAAGCCCGGCAAGGAGCGGGGGCCGTGCCGGGGCAGGCGTCGGCCCTTGCGAACAACTTGTACGGGTTTGAAATCATGGTAGGCCCCTTCGCCGTGAGCGAACTTCGCGTAAGCCGGGCGCTGGCCGACAGGGGCGCGAAACTGCCCGCCGGCGGAAGTCACGTCTACCTTACCGACACTCTGGAAGGCCCCAACACGCCGCCCCCGCCTCTACCCCTTTTCCTCAAACCCATAGCCGACCAACACGCCAAGGCGCTGAAGGTCAAGGCCGACGTGCCCGTGATTGTCTGCCTGGGCAATCCGCCGTATGACCGTACGGAAGCGGTCGATGATACCAACATGGCCCGCACAGGGCATTGGGTACGCTGGGGGGATGACGGCAAAGGCACGGGCGCAATCTTTAAGGACTTTCGGGATCCCGCCTGCGCGGCTGGCCACGGCGTCCGCGTCCACAACCTGTACAACCTGTACGTCTACTTCTGGCGCTGGGCGCTGTGGAAGGTCTTTGAAGCCAAGACCGCCGCCGGGCCGGGCGTGGCAAGCTTCATAAGCGCGTCAAGCTACCTGGACGGCGACGCCTTTTGTGGCATGCGCGAGCATATGCGCCGGCTGTGCGATGAAATCTGGATTCTGGACCTGGGCGGCGAAGGGCGCGGCACGCGCAAGAGCGACAACGTCTTCGCCATTCAAACGCCCGTGGCAATCGCGGTTGCCGTCCGATTTGACAAGGCTGAGACGAACGCGCCGGCCAAGGTGCATTACGCCGCGATTGTGGATGGCACCCGGGATGATAAGCTAAAGGCTCTGGACGCCGTGGCCGACTTTGCTTGCATTACCTGGCAAGACTGCCCCGACGATTGGCACGCGCCATTCCGCCCGGCAGGCGCGGGGGCGTACTTCGATTGGCCGCTGGTCATAGACCTTTTCCCCTGGCAACAAGGCGGCGTCAAGGCCGGGCGAACCTGGGTTATCGCTCCCAGCGCGGACACATTGGAAGGCCGCTGGCGTGCCCTGTGCCACGCCGACAAGGACAAGCGGGCCGCGCTCTTCAAGGACTCGCCCACGGGGCGTAAGGCGGCGGATGCCCCAAGCCAACTTCCGCCAAGGGCCGGGAAGCTGAAACCCATTGCGGAAGTGCCGAAAAGTGCGCCTTCCCCGGACATTGTGCGGTACGCCTATCGGTCATTCGACCGGCAACACGTCTTCGCCGATGCCCGTATGCTGGACAGGCCCGGCCCTTCGCTTGGGCCCGCCCACGGCGAAGGGCAGGTGTATCTGACAAGCCTTTTCTCGCAAGCTTTGGGGATTGGGCCGGCGCTGACAGCCTGTGCGGAACTACCCGACCTTGACCATTTCCGGGGGTCATACGGCGCAAAGGCTGCAATGCCCCTTTACCGTGACGCGGCAGGGAAGGAAGCGAACATTCTGCCGGATCTGTTGGACTTACTCGGCCAGGCATACGGCCGGGCCGTGACGCCGGAAGATTTCTTGGCCTACGTCTATGGCGTGCTCGCACAGCCGGCCTTTACGGAGCGGTTTGCCGACGACCTGGGCACACG
>JAUWQU010000602.1 GCA_030610965.1 Phycisphaerae bacterium | reverse complement strand
CGGCTTGGCGACCCCTCACCCGATACTCGCTGAGTTTCCGACGGCCTCGATAGTTTATCCGATGAAGCTGACCGCAATTGCGGGCAGCGTCACGCGCGTGGAGTTGTTCGTGGCCGCCGACAGCCAGGCCGAGGCGCCGGGTTTCGAGTGCGTCGCGGCGGATAGCTTCGAAAAGAGGGTGGGCTACCGAGCGTCGGGATACCGGGGAAAGTCGACCGGATTGGTCATCGGCAATCCGGACGCGGGCGACTTGCTTTGGCCCGGGTGCGTGGTCACGAAACTCACCGCTGACCTGAAGCCCGAGCAGATGACCGCAGACGTGGTGATTCAGCCGAAGGAGCTGGTTCCATATCGCCAGCATTTTTTCAGCCAGAAGGGCCGGGCCTATGTGATATCGGCGGTGGCCCTGGTGGGTGGGATTGTTCTCATGCTTTGGGCGGGCGTTGTGTTTGACGCGAAACGAAATCCCAAGTGGATTCCCAATAAGAAGAGGCACTTGAGATTGCTCGGGGGAGGGGTCCTGGTAGTTGGACTGGTGTGTGCGGCCATCTACGTCCTGCTGCCGGTGACGCCCGTTTACGGCGGGGGTGGTTACGGCCGCAAGAATTTCTATTCTCGTTTGCTCGCTCTTAGGAATGCAACGATTGGTCTGAAGGGCGAGGGGCTTCTGAGCGCGCAGATGAGCGACGAACAGCTCGCCAAGTTCCCCGAGTTGGCGGTTCGAGAGACCGGACTGGAGGAGCACTACACCACAAACCCCATGACCGGAAAGACGATGCGGCTTGAACGCAGCCCGTGGAACTTTTCGATTCGCCGTGAGGAGGGTAAGACATACCTGTGCTTCTACGACGAAAACTGCTCGGAATTGCGGGTCGAGCTTTCCGATACCGAGCCATAGCGGGCACTTGTCGGCGTTGGCTGGGCCTACTCGATTTCCAGCACGCCATTGGGCACGGCTGCGAGGTGGGGGGACACCCAGTCGGCGCCGGCGGCGAGGAGGTCGGCTTCGGTGAAGCTGCTGGTCAGGCCCAGGCACTTGCACCCGGCGGCCTTGGCGGCCTGGATGCCGTTGGGGGCGTCCTCGACGACGAGGCAGCACTCAGGTTCAAGGCCCAGGCGCCTCGCGGCCAGCAGGAAGATGTCCGGCGCGGGTTTCTTGCGCTCGATATCCAGGCCGGTGACGACGGCGTCGAACAGTTCGGGCGGCAGGTCGATTTCGCGGAGGTTGCCCTGCATCTTCACAAGGTCGGCGCTGGTGGCGACGGCGATCTTGAGCCCGAGCCGGCGGCACCAGTCGATGAACTCCCGCACACCAACCATCGGCTTGAGCCGGCCTTGGATTATGCGCAGGTATATCTCGTAGGTGCGGCTCTTGGCCTTGTCGATGTCGATGGCCAGGCCATACTGCTCGGCCACGCCGCCTATGTAGCGGTCCTCGCCGGTGCCGACAAACGGCAGGAAGTCCTCCGGCTTCGCGTCAAGGTCGTAGAGTTCCTTGAGCATCCCGCGGGCCGCCTCGCAGATGAACCGCTCGGAGTCGCAGAGCACTCCGTCCATGTCGAATATCACAGCCTTTACCCGCGGCTGGGGCGTGTCGGTCATTCCATTGCCCTTGGTTGGGGTTTTCGCATATCGTCTTTCCGCGCCGACTCTCGGCTCGCCGCACTGTATCATATTCGCATCTGGCCCGGAACTTCCGGGAACAGTTCTGCTCGCTGAATCGAGCAGGGCTCGACAGACTACTGGCTACAGGCTACTGATAACCAAACCATGAGAGTACGCATACATCAACTTGTGATTTCGCTGGACTATGAAGCGCGTGACGTGATCACCGCGGCGGCGGGGCGTCTGGGTCTGCCCGCGGCCGAGCTTTCGGACGTGACGGTCGTGCGGCGGTCCGTCGACGCCCGCAAACGGCGCGGCGCGCCGGTTTTCGTGCTCTCGATCGAGGCCGAGCTTTCCGGGGATGCGCCGAAGCGGGCCGGGGCTCAGGTGGAGATCGTCCCCGACACGCTACCGGAGGCGCCGGCGGCAGTGTCGCAGGCGCCGGCTGGGGCGTTGGGCTCGCGGCGCGTGGTGGTTGTCGGCGCGGGCCCGGCCGGGCTGATGGCGGCGCTTGCATTGGCGGAGGCGGGCCTGGCCCCGCTGGTGATCGAGCGCGGCCAGGCCGTCGAGCAGCGGACGGGCCAGGTCGGCCGGTTCTGGCGGGACGGCCAGCTCGAAGTCGAGAGCAACGTCCTTTACGGCGAGGGCGGGGCGGGTTTGTTTTCCGACGGCAAGCTCACGTCGCGTAGCAAGGACCGCCCGCGCGTCCGGCGGATGCTCGGGACGCTCGTGCGCTGCGGCGCGCCGGCAGGCATCCTCATCGAGGCCGAGCCGCACCTCGGCAGCGACGTCTTGACCCGGATAGTCCCGGCCTTGCGTCGCCTGATAGTCTCCGCCGGCGGCGAGGTGCGTTTCAATGCCCGACTCGACGGCCTGGAAATCGACGGCGGCGAGTGCCGCGCCGTTCACGTCGGCGGCGAGCGCATCGCCACGGCCGCTTGCGTGCTGGCGACCGGGCACAGCGCACGTGATGTCTACCGAATGCTCCACCAGGCCGGGGTGACGCTGGAGGCCAAGGCCTTCGCCGTCGGCGTGCGGGCGGAGCTTTCCCAGCAACGAATCGACGAGGCCCAGTGGGGCCGGTGGGCGGGCCATCCCCGGCTGGGGGCAGCGAGTTTTCGTCTTACCCGGCCGGCGACGCCGGCAGCGCGACCGTGCTACACGTTCTGCACGTGCCCCGGCGGGGTGGTCATATCTTGCGCATCCGAGCCGGGGATGTTGACGACCAACGGCATGAGCTTGGCGGCCCGCGGCGGGCAATGGGGCAACGCGGCCTTTCTGGCGCCCGTCGGGCCGGCGGATTACCCAGAGCCGAGTGCGGGCCGGCCGGCCGAGCTTGCGGGGCTGGAGTTCCAGACCGACATCGAGGGCAGGGCGTTCCAGGCCGGCGGGGCGGACTACTCGCTGCCCGCGGCACGGTTGACGGATTTCCTGGCCGGTACGTCCGGCGGCAACCTGCCCGACGACCGCTCGTGCCGTAGAGCCCGGCCGGCGGATTTGCGGAGCGTGCTGCCGGAGTTCGTCTGCCGCACGCTCGCCGAGGCGATGCCGCACATGCTCTCGCGGCAGCGCGGTGTGGTCCTGGATGAGGTCACCTTATACGCGGCAGAGACGCGGACGAGCAGCCCTGTGCGGGTTGTGCGGGGTCCGACGGGTGAGTCTGTGGCCGCGGCCGGCCTCTTCCCGGCCGGGGAGGGCTCGGGCTACTCCGGCGGCATCGTCAGCAGCGGCATCGACGGGCTGCGTGCGGCTGAAGGGGTGCTCGACGCGCTGAAGCGACTGTAGCTGGGTAACTCGCGGCAGCCCTGACGAATAGGTTTTTGTCGCACCTGCGCGGCCGGGCCAAAGG
>JAUWQU010000540.1 GCA_030610965.1 Phycisphaerae bacterium | reverse complement strand
GGCGTAGTCGGCGGCGGGGTCGGCACCGGTGGCGCGGGGGCGTCCTTGGCGGCCTTAGCCTTCTTCGCTTCTTGGATGAGCCTGTCCTGCTGCTCCTGCCAGGCCGGGTCCACCAGGCCGTGGATGTAGTCCACGCTCGTAGCGCCCAGCACGACCACGTGCAGCGCGAACGCCACGAACAGGCATGCCAGGATGCCCGACTCGCGGAAACGCCGCATCAGCTTGTCGGGCGAGAGCTTCGCGATGTCCTTCTGTGACGAATCTGCCATTGATGTACTCCTTCCGCCGCGGCGGGTTTGCTTCGCTGTTACCTGCCCGGCGGGGCTGTCTGTACGGGGCGTTCGGTTCCGACGGCCGCGATTACCGCTCCAGCCTTGGCTAAGGATTCGAGCACCGGCTCGAAGATCTCCTTTGGAACCTTGCGGTCGCATTCGAAAACCACGCTGCGTTTGTCGATCGGTGCGTTTGGGTCCACGTTCTGCAGTATTATGGCCACGCCGGACTCGATCTCGCCGGGGCTGCCGACCTCGCTGCCGTCCAGCCACAGGCGATAGTCGGCGTCGATGGCGACATAGATCGTCGGCTTGGGCAGATTCTCGAGGCCCGTCGATGTCGGCGGGTTGATGGTGATGCCCACCTTCTTCGTGCTGCACAGGATAAAGAAGATGATGAGCAGAAAGGCGATGTCGCCCATGCTGGTGGTCGGCACCAGGAAGGGGATCCGCTTTCTCGCTCGCCTCGACCTCATTGGCCCTTGCCTCCGGTTTCCATGACGATGCCCGGCTCGCCGCCGGAGCCGCGGATCGCGGCCAGGACCTCGTAATACTCCTGCCACAGCACGCCGGGCTTGGCCTCGAACTGCACCACGCGCTGCTCGGCAGGGCGGGCGGGAAGGTCGAGTTGGGCGAGCTCGCCGCGGAACTCGTCGAACGTCATCTGCCTGTCGCCGTAGAACAACCCGTCGGGGCGCAGCATGACGGTCTTCTCCTCTGCCTTGGCTTCCTTGGCCTGCTGGCCGGAGGGGATGTCGGTCTTCAGCCCGACCTGCTGGTGGAAGCTCGTGGCCAGGATGAAGTAGATGATCAGCAGGAAGGCGATATCCGAGAAGCTCGTCAACTCGGGGTAGCCTCCGCCGCGCCGCATCCGCTTTTTTTGGCCCTTTTGCATTCGATCGGCCTTACTGACCTGCCCAGGTTACCTGGCCGCCTCTACTCGCGTGGCGACGAAGTCCAGAAGCTCGCTCGTCGATTCCTCGATCGACAGGTCCACCTTGTCGGCCAGGGAGGTGAACATGCTGTACGGGATCATCGCCCAGACGGCGATTATCAGCCCCGCAGCCGTGGTTATCAGTGCCTCGGCGATGCCGTTGGCCACGGTAGCCTGGTCTCCGCCCTGGAGCGCCCCGAACGACGCGATCATGCCCATGACCGTGCCCGTCATGCCAAGCAGCGGGGCGGCCGAGCCGACGGACGAGAGTATGTTGAGGCGCTTCTCGACCGCGCTCATCGCGTGCAGGGCGTAGTCGTCCATCGCCTTTTCCATGACGCTCAGCAACTCTTCGACCTTCGCGCCAAGGGCTTTGTGCCTGGTGTAGGATTGCAGGCCCGTAAGCAGCACCGCCGAGACGGGCCCGGGCGTGGTGGAACACAGCACGGCCGCGTCGGTCAGGCGGTTCTCGGCCAGCATCGACAGCACGTTGGCGCGGAGGCTTCGCGTGTCGACCTTGCTGTTGGCCCAGAACGCCATGGCCCGGTCGATAAGTACGGCCGTGGCCAGGACGCTGCAGATCATCAGTGGGATCATCATCCAACTGCCTTTGACGATGGTTTCCAGCATACGCCTCTCACCTTTCCCGGTAGATCTGGGCCAGCATCTGGCAGCCCTCGATGGGCGGCAGATTCAGCCCTCGCACGCCGGCCAGTTTCGCCGGCGAAAGCGCGAGTTGACCCGTGACATGATTGTACTGGCTCTCGCGGAGCCGGTCGTATCCGATTCTTTCGGCCAGCGGTCGCGGCCCGGCCATTCCGGTCGCCACTACGACAAGCGAATCCTCCAGCGCCACAAGCCACACCCGGCCTCGCGCCAGCCAACTGGCGACGTCCACCTTAGTGCCCGTTCGTAGGACGAGAAACACATCCTGCCGGTCGATGAGCCTCTCGGCCAGCGCCCGCGTCCGGCGTGGCATTCGTGCAAGAACACCGCTCGGCGCCGCCAGCGGCTGCGTCAGGGCAGGCGGCAGCCCCGCGGGCGCCGCGATCGACGAACTTGCGTTACTCATTGCCTTTAGTCTTCTATGTCCAGCAGCCGCTCGTCGGCAAGCCGGCCGCGGGCGAACTTTGCCCACGAGCTTGCGGGGTAGTCCCACGTAAGCTTCTTGAACATGCGGTAGGCACTGGCCATGTCTTCGGCCTGCATGTGGGTGTGGCCCGCCCAGTACATGGCCTCGGCAACGAGGTCCTTGTTCATGTCGGGCTTGGTGATTATGCGGTCGTAGCCCTTGATGGCGGCGGGGTAGTCCTCGCCCTGCATATAACATTGGGCGCTTAGCAGCAGGGTTTTGCCGGCGAGCGCGTGGCTCGGGAACCGCTCGCTGAGCCTGGCGAAGACCTGCCCGCCGGTCTTGAACATCTCGCGCCCCTGCATGCGGATCTTCTCGCCCTCGACGGGGTCGGTCTGCTTCTCGGCCGCCGCCAGGAAGCCGCGGCCCTTGTTGAGGAAGTACTGGCCCAGGCGGGCGATCGTCTCGGCCACCAGCGGGTTGTCCGGGTAGCGGTACGAGAGCTTCACGTACTCCTCGCAGGCCTCGTCCAGCATGTCCATCTTCTCGTAGGCCAGAGCCTTGCGGAACTGGGCCTTCGGGGCGTATTCGTTGTCCGGGTAGCTCGATACGATGTCCCCGTACTTGGCGATCGCGTCCATGAAGTACTTCTTCTTCATCGCCGCGTTGGCCGCGTCGTTGCCGCTCTCCAGCGCCAGGTCCGCCAGCAGATACTCCGCCTGGGCGCGGGCCGTGGTGTTGGGGTAGTCGGCAATGGCTTCCTCGAGCAGCCTGCGGCCCTGGGCAATCTCGCGGCGCGCGAGGCTTTCCTCGCCCAACTGGCGGTGCCGCTTGGCAAGCTCGAAGTACGCCTCGGCGATCATGAACTGGGTCTCGACCGCCACGGCTGGATCCTTGAAACGCTTGGTGAACGGCAGTACATGCCCATCGGCGCCCTTGAAAACTTCCACCGAATACTCGGCCGACTGGCCGGTCTTCAGCGAGACGTACTTCGCCGAAAGGACGTCGCCGTAGATCGTCGGCATGGCGCCGACTTCCTTGACGGCCGCCTTGTCCTGGGCGTGGACGAGTCTGGCAAGGCCCTTGAATACGCCGGAGTGCGTGAACGTCTCGACCAGTTCGACCTGCTTTTTCTGGCCGGACTTCGTGGTCAACTCCAGCGTGACGAGGTCCTTTTCGTCGCTTGCGTCCTTCGTCGGGTCGATCACGCGGAAGTAAACGCTCTCGCCGACGTACGCGCCCGCGACGGGCTCGGCGTAGCGGCGGTCCATCACGTCGAAGAACGAATCGCCCGTCATCGCGGCCTTCTGGACGATCCACTTGTCCTTGCCGTCAGCGTCCTTGTACTGCATGCCGATGAAGATTTCGTCTTCGCCGCTGACGGCCAGTGGCGGCTGCTCGAACGGCTCGCGGTTGTCCTCGGCCTCCTGGTCGGCGTAGATCAGGGTCTTGTCCGGCACGGCTGCGAGCTGCACGGGAACGGCGAACGTGTATCGCCCGTCGTCGAGCGGCGACAGGGCGTTGGGGTC
>JAUWQU010000341.1 GCA_030610965.1 Phycisphaerae bacterium | reverse complement strand
TGCGTATAAGGCCCACGCAATAATTGCGTGGGCTGTGGGGCTGTCCGCGCGGGCACGAGACCTAATTGGGATCCGTATAAGAGTAGCGGCAGCCGGTGCACTTCGGATGCGAATGCGCCATTATAATCTGGAAAATCGGGGGCGCTGGTTTTCAGCGCCGAGGCTCTCGATCAGTTCGGCGTATCGGGCCATGAACACGGCGCGGTCGTAGGTGGCCTCAGCCAACTGTCTGCTTGCCCGTTGCATGGCCAGTCGGGAGTTTTCATCGTCGAGAATCCGCACGATCGTCGCGGCGCAGCCATCGACGTCGCCGGCGGAGTAGTCGAGTCCGCAGTTGCCCTCCCGCACGATCCGGCTGCACTGGCCGGGAATCGTGTTCAGCACCGCCAGGCCAGCGGCGAGGTAATAAAAAATCTTGTTGGGCAGATAGATCATGGCGCTTGCGAAGCTGGCATTGAAGCCGACGTCGCATTGGCTCAGCAAGTATGCCCACGCATCGTAGTCGAGGAATCCCGTCATGGTGACGTTGTCAATGCCTTCGGATCGTATGACCTCTTCCGCCTCGCCCTGCAACTCGCCGCGCCCGGTTACGAACAGGCGAAAGGCCCCCGCCTTGTCGCGCAGTTTGCCCGCAGCGCGGATAATCGTTATCGGATCGTAGCTTCGGTTCAGGCTTCCGGTGTAGGCAAGCCACACCTGGCCCGGCGGTTTGGTAAATCGATCGCACTTGCCCCTGGCCGCGGCGGCGTCAAAGGCCGCCAATTCCACACCCAGAGGGATGGATGCCGTGCGCGCTTTGGGCCCGCCCAGCTCGACAACGCGCTGAACATACCCGTCGGCCACACCCACAACAGCGTCGGCAAGGCGATAACTTTCCGCCGCGGCCACCGCCCACGGACGAAATGCAATGCGCTTGAGGGCTCGCGTGGCGCCAGAGCCCAGTCGGTAGAACGTTTCCGGCCAAAGATCTTGGCAGTCGACGATAATTCCGGCACCGCATGCCTTGCCGAATCTGCATGCCTCGCGGGCAAGCATGGGCGGCGGAACGCTTACGACGATAACGTCCGGCCGGTCGCTCTGGCGGGGAGCCAGACGCCTGAATTGTCTCGCCAAGACCCAGTGATTCCAGAGGCGTCGAAAGCTCACATTCTTTGAGTAGGCCGGCGCATCGAGAAACTTCACATCAACACCGAGATCGTGGCAACCTTCACTCAGAGCCTGCTGGTCAACCGGGCGTTTGAAGCGATGCGAAAAGGCGCTCGTCCACCAGGTCACCTTATGTTTGGCGCCTGCCAGCAAGCGCACGAGCGAGCCGTATCGGCCTTGCTGCTCTGGGTCGCCAGGCAAGGGATCAAACGGATTGACCAGCCAGATGTTCATTTGTCGGCCCCGGTGATGCGATCGCCAGTCATCTGTCGCGCCTCTTGTGCAATTATCGCCACGAAAACGCCCGCCTCCTTGAAACGACGGCCAAATCTTCGCCCATTGTGATATGTCCGTGGAAACAGACGCGCCCTCGACGCCAAACTCCTTGGCGCGTGACTCAACCGGGTTGGCCCGGATGGCCTCCGACCGACGACCGCCGTCGAGCTTTCTGCAGTTTTATCACGGACCGCGAGATCAGCAAGTGCCTTTTCTGCTCGACGGCGAGAAGGGCCGGCCATTTCCGGGCCATGACGTCGCCCAAAGCGGTTTGCGAGCACGGCATGGCGGACCTCTCGACCGGCCTGAAAAGGACGGGCACGAGCCGCGCTTGCAGGCGGCGCGCCGGGGGCATAATGGTCGGCAACTGTTGCCGAAAGGACCCACGTGGACATAGCGGTATTCGGACTCGGCTACGTTGGAACGGTCTGCGCGGCCGGGGCAAAGAGCCCGGAGCGTCACGCCAGGGATACAGCCCAAGAGCGCTCAGCCCAAACGGCTAAGATAATGCAGCCCAGGGCTGAACGGCTTACTTCGCATCTTTTCACTCACCGTCGCCGGCGTCGATGTCGAGGATGCCGCCGTACATCTCCACCTTTCGGATGATCTTGTGCCAGTGGGCCAGATCTCGGTACCACTGGAGGGTATGGGTTTGCGGTGTGCCCTGGATCCGGCCGTCTTCGAGCATGTCCCAAAGCTGGCGGACAGCCTCTGGAATTCGCCGGCCCGCGCGCCAGCCCAGCGATTCGATCTTGCCGCACTCGACGTGGTACGAGCGCTGGTCGGAATCGCCGACCCACTCGAGCTCGACGTCGCGCGGCACGGACTCGGCCACCAGCTTGCCGAGGGCCTCGCTGGTGTAGTTCAGCTCGTTGGCGCCGACATTGTAGACCTGCCCGCTTATCGCCCGGCGGTCGGGGTGCTCGAGCATGAACATCTGCGCGGCCACCGCGTCGTCGATGTGCAGGAAAGGCCTCCACTGCGTGCCGTCGCGGACAACGGGCACCTGCCCGTCCCGCCAGGCGCGGTGGACCATGTAGTTGATCGCGAGGTCCAGACGGATGCGCGGCGAGTAGCCAAAGATCGTCGCCTGCCGCAGCACGACCGCCGTGAAGCCCTCGTCCGCCAGCGCCAGCGCACGATGCTCGGCTTGGAGGTTGGCCTGGCCGTAGGCCGTCAGGGGCCTTGGCGGCGTGGCCTCGTCGCAGATCGTCGCGCGGTCCTGCTCGCCGTAAACGCTGCACGACGATGGCAGCAGGTACATCCCCACGCCGGCCTGTTTGGCAAGGCCGGCCGTGCGGACGCGGGACTCGCAGTTGATCTGCCACGTCGCGTCCTTGAAGAGCTGCCCGCATGCCTCGTTGGAAATCGCCACGAGGTCGATAACGGCGTCGACGCCCTCGAAGTGCCGCGCCCCCAGCCGGCGGGTGTCCTCGCGAATCTTCTCCAGGTGCTCGTGGTCGGCAAGGAACTCCTCGCCGAAGAAGAACCGATCGACCGCCCGCACGGCCCAGCCGCGATCGAGCAGGGCCGGCACGAGCCTCGTGCCGATGTACCCGCCCGCGCCCGTTACCAGAATGCGTTTCATGGAATCACCACCTTAGCCGAGCGTCCGGCGGACCTTCACGCGGAAGCCGCCGGGGATGTCGTCCTCACTGGCCATGACGATGTACCCGCCGCCGCAGCCGCTGGTAATGCGGCCATGGCATTTGTGGCGGGCCATCTCGTCCTCGATCCGCTGATTCGTCGTCAGCGGCAGGATATCGGCCCAGGCCTCGTGCGTGCCGGTCAGGCCCGCGCCGAACTTGCGGATGTCTTTCTGTGCGATGCCTTCCCAGCACGTCTCGGCCGCGGCTGCGAGCCTGCCGACGCCCTCTGGCGTGATGTTCTGCCGGACGAGCGGGTCATAGCCGTCGGGCCGCTCGAACAGCTCGACCATGACGATCGACTGCTCGAGCCAGTCGCACGTCGCCTCGTCGAGGATGGACTCGATCCGCTCGGGCCAGTACTCGCCGGTGTAGTAAAGGTAGTTGGCGCCTGGTAGCGTCAGGCCGAGGTGGTCCTGCGAGCCGGAGACGTACTTCGAGCCGGGCGGGTTCTCGTAGCCGAACAGCAGCTTCGCCAGCTCGATGGCGTCGTCGGCGAAGACGCCCGACGGCGCGACGCGCTTCCAGACCTCGCGGGTGCTGGTGGCCATGCCCGAGCGGAAGCTGAACCGCCGCGTCGGATGGATGTTGACCGTGATGACCGGCCCCGGGGCGAGCTTCGAGACGAACGGCTGATCCAGCCAGCCGCCGGCCAGGCATATCCGATACGGCAGGGCCGATTCCAGGTCGTCCTGTTTGGCGCCGGCCAGAGCGGCCTTCAGGTCTGTCGACGACCGCGCCGGCAGGCCCGGCTTCGGCACGCGAGGCAGGATCACGTACTTGACGCCGTACTTCTGGCAGAGCCGGCGCTTGTCTTCGGTGTGGCCGTCCTCGTTTACGATGAACATGTCCGGGCGAAGCTCGGCGAGGTCGGGCTCGAAGTCCAACATGCCCGTGCCGGAACTGACGCGGGCCGACTTGACGAACTTCAGCGAGTCGACGATGTACCGCCGCTCCTGATCGCTCAGCAGCGTCGTGTGGTGCTTGAGGGCCTCGATGTTGGCATCCGCGCCGACGCAGACGTAAACGTCGCCGTACTCGGCCGCCAACTCGAAGAAATACACGTGCCCGGCGTGGATCAGGTCGTAACACCCGCTGACAAGCACCTTGGCTCGATCGCTCATGACTCGAAACGCTCCTTGCTGTGGGGCCTGCTATCCCCGGCCGCACCAGCGGCCCGGGACGCAGCCTCGTGCTCTGTTGCTCGTCAGGTGGCGGGTGCCATGCTTCCGTCTTCGGAAGTATGCTCAGCGGAGGCATGCTTCCCCAAAGCTGGAAGCATGGCACCCGATTCCTCAAAGAACCTGCGACGGAGCACTAGTATACGAATCGTCCGGCGAGGTTCAACGCCCGGCGTCATGAGCGCAAAAAGCAGCGGGCGAGGATCCATCCGCGCCCGCTCGTTACGTCCGGTCAGGGCCAACCGGCTATGGGAGCTAAGTCAGCAAATCATCGAGCAATCGTTCAGCGGCGATGTCGATCTTCTCCGGGGTCTCGTACGTGCCCGCCTTGATCTCCTGCTTGACGCGAGCCACGAGGCCCGCGCGGACGTCGGGAATCTCATGCACCTTGGCCGCCAAGGCCGCGGCCGTGGAAATCTCCACCACGTCCGACACGCCGACCGCCTGGGCAGGCGGCGCGCTGGGGACAACCGGGTTGGTCGGCTCCACCGACTGAGGAGCCATGTTTGGCTGGATGCCATTTACGTTGGTCATTCTATCTCGTCCTATTGCCCGCCCTGCACCTTGGCGGGTTCTCAGCGGAGCCGGCTGCAGCGGTGCATCCTTCCACCATCTGCGGTACCAGCCATCGGCCCACGCTTCATCCTTGTCTCGCTATCAGAGTCCGACGCAATCGTTTATAGCGCCGATCCCTTATCACATCCTTGTACTTTCATTCTCGACTAACCCCGGCAATTCCTTGAGTCCTAGCCAGTATTGGGGGGTTTTCCTATGTACTTGTAACATAACGTTTTATGGCAGATAATCTCGGCAGTGCGTCCAGTCGGCCATTTATTGTCTCGCAACCTGCCGCACAAATACCATCCATACTATGCAACTTGCCCAGCTTAACGTGTCCCGGCGGTCATGTCAACCCTTAAACCTTTCCCCTAAACCTTTCCGGCCTGCCGGAAAAGTGCCGGGCAAGGTGGATGGCCAGGACCGTCACGTCGGCCGGGGTTATTCCGCTGATCCGCAAGGCCTGGCCGAGGCATCGCGGGCGGACCTTGC
>JAUWQU010000162.1 GCA_030610965.1 Phycisphaerae bacterium | reverse complement strand
CGCCTGGCCCCTGCCCGGGCAGGATGCCCGTGCCACGCACGGGCAAGATGCCCGTGCCACTCACGGGCAAGAGGCCCGTGCTACTCACGGCCGGGGCGACCGTGCCACTGCCATGGCCCGGGCGCGGGCCGTGGAACTGGTAGTAGGTACACTCGATGGAACCGTTGTAGAGCTTGCGCCTGCGGTTGGCGGCCCGGCCGACGGTCTTCTCAAGGTTCTTCCGCGCGCTGAGTATGAAGTGCGACCACGTCTGCAAATGACGCAGCACGAGCGGCATCGAGTTGTAAAGCTCGCGGACCTGCTCGTCCTCGCCAAGCCGCAGGCCGTAAGGCGGGTTGCAGATGACGCAGCCATATTCGCGGTTGCTGGTAAGCTCCTCGAAGCTCCGCTGCTGGAAGTGTATCTGCCCGGCCGCACCGGCACGCTCGGCGTGAAAGCGCGCGAGCTTGATCGCCTCGGGGTCGATGTCCGTGCCGATGATGCGGATGGGCAGATCGTCGGTTATGGCCTGGTCGCGGGCCTCCTGACGCGCCTGCTGCCAGAGCGCCTCGCCAGGCAGTGGCCAGGCCTCGGCGGCGAATGGCCTACCGAGCCCCGGCGCGATGTTTCGGCCGATGAGGGCGGCTTCGATGGGTATCGTCCCGCTGCCGCAGAACGGGTCTATCAGCGGGCGGTCGGGCTTCCAGAAGCTAAGCAGCACGAGCCCGGCCGCGAGGGTCTCCTTCAGCGGCGCCACCCCGACAAGCGTGCGATAGCCGCGCTTGTGCAGGCTCGCGCCCGTCGTGTCGATGGTGAGCGTGGCGACGTCCTTGAGCAGCGCGACCTCGACAGTGCATGTCGGCCCGGACTCGTCGAGCGTTTCGACTTTGTGGGCGGCCCGGAGCTTCTCGACGAGCGCCTTCTTGACGATCCGCTGGCAGGCCGGCACGCTGGAAAGCTGCGACGCCACCGACCGCCCCTGCACGGGAAACGCCGCGGCCGGTCCGATCCAGTCCTGCCAGTCAAGCGCGTAGGCCCGGTCGAAAAGCTCGCCGAAGTCCCGAGCCTCGAACTGCCCGACCCGGATCAGCACGCGGTCCGCGCAGCGAAGCCAAAGGTTGGCCCGGCAGATAGCCAACTCATCGCCGACAAACGCCACCCGCCCAGTCTGCACGATCCGCGGCTCATAGCCGAGGTCCGCCAGTTCCCGAGCCACCACGGCCTCAAGGCCCATAGTAGTAGTCGCGATTAGGTTAAGCTGATCCATACTTCTGTTGAGTCTTCCTGCCGGGTCTTGTGGCCGAGTCTTGTGGCCGAGCCTTGCTGCGGGTATTCGCTGTCGAATCACCGGCCGCGTTTCATTCCGAACATCGGTATCCTGATACGAGGATACCAGCACTGCTGGCGTTGTTCCACAGGGCGGTGGGTTCCGCAGCCACATCAGCCCCGTTTGTGCATGCCTTCGTCTCTGCGGGCATTGGATTCTTTGGCCGCATCAGCCCCGTTTGTGCGAGCCTCCATCTCTGCGTGCATTGGGTGCTTTGGCCGCATCAGCCCCGTTCACGGGGCTTCGCCCGCCGAAGGCGGGTATAGACCAGGGCTTTAGCCCTGGGGACCATCGGTTCCTTCTTCCAATTCTAAGCACGCTTCAGCGCGCTTGCAGGGGGCTTTAGCCTAAAGGCACCCCCAAGCCGGGTAAGCGCGCTGAAGCGTGCTTAGTGAAGAAACAGTGGAAGAAGGAGTGATGCGCCGCCCGCCAACCAGGCCTCAAGGCCTGGCCTAAACCCGCCTCCGCTCACGCTCCGCCGGGCAAAGCCCCGTGAACGGGGCTGAGACGATGGTTGGTGGCACGGTTTTCCACGACCGTCGCAGGCCCGCCTGCCGCCAGACAAGGCGCCCTTAAACAGGTCCCCGAGATACTTCATTTTCAGGCCTGAAGGGCCGGCAGCTTTTGGCCGGGGGTGACTGAAAGGAACCCCCGGAACCCGATCCCACAAACAGACGAGCCCCGGAGGGGCGATAGAGGGAACACGAAACTGTCCTCCTCGCCGTTCTGTCGCCCCTTCGGGGCTCCGTTGTTAATGGAGCGTTCACCGGGGGCTTACGCCCCCGGCCAAATGCTGCCGGCCCCTCGGGCCTGAAAGAGCGGTCAGTTTGAGTTCTTTACCTACCCCTTCTTCTTCTGAATTTTCGCCCACGTGGCTTTGAGGAAGCACAGGTGTTGGTACTAAACTACCAGAATTGGCTAATTTCGCCCTGAGCAAGCCTATCCGGCCAACTCCCCAAGATCAAGAAACCCCGGCCGTGTCGGGGGCGATCTCGCCAAGGTTGACCACGCAATCAACGAATTTCATACCCATGGCTGTAAGCGTCACCGACGTGTTGGTAGCGTAATCGTCACCAACGGTGGCGCCAGGCTGCTGAACGATGAGCAGGTTCCATCCGCCAAGTTCGCACATGAGGGATAGGGCCAATTGCGGCCCCAGCCCTTCTAAATGCGGTACGATTTCCCCAGCGGTTATTCTGTAGCCGCCGTAAGACGATGGTCGACGACTTCCTGACCTCGCCAGTCTGCAGATGGTTCCGAGAACAGAGATCGCCGCTGCGGAAAGCGACTCAACCGCTCTGGCGAAGTGGTCAAGCTCCGTGTAAGAGAGCTTCTGTTTATCATCCTTCTTCAGCAAAGCGTTTGCCAGAATACCGGCCGCAGCCTGCACCTTCTCTTTTCGCGTTGATCGCTGGGCGATTACCATGAAGGACTTGAAAGCTTCTGAGAACTCGTCCGGGTCCGGCATCTGGCTGCATCGTTCATCTAGTTTCTCCAGCTTCTTGTTCAGAAACTCAATAGCCTGCTGAACGCCCTTCTCTATGGATGTTGGGACGTAGTCATCTATGATCGAGGCTATGCCTCCCGTGAAGGGGAACGTACTCAAGATTGCCTTAACGCCGTTTAGAGCGTGTTCATAAGGCTTCCGCTTAGGAACTGGCAGGTTGTCGAGCATAGCCCCATCATCCCACACCGCCCCGTCCGCGTCAAACCTTCTTCCGATTCCCCTTGACGCCGCCGCCGTTCGTGCTATAACACTAACATGGGAAGGCTCTGCTCAACGTTCCCGCCTCAGTGAGGGTTGTTCCGCTCAATCGTGCTCATGGTGATGGTCTGTAGGCACTTTTTGAAAGGGCAGGACGATGAAGGCGAAAACGATTGTTGCGGTGTTTGTGATTACGCTGGCCACGGCTTCGGCCATGGCCGGTGAGGTCGGTCACTACTCGTTCGATGAGGGCTCAGGGACTACGATCCATGACAGTTCGCCTCTGGCCAACCATGGTTCGCTTTCGTCGTCATCCATCTGGTCATCTCCCGGATACGATGGCACCGGCTCTTGCATTGAACTGCCAGGTTATAGTGGGACACAGTACGCCACCATCCCGCACAACAGCCTTCAGGACTTCGATGGCATGCTCTATTTGAGTGCATGGGTCAATCCCGAGCCCTCCGGAAAGACTCTACATCCTGTGCTGGTCAAAGGCAACACCGAGGTTCCCTATAGCTTTCATATCAGCAATGGCCAGCTCCGGTTTCAAGTCAATTACCAGACCGGCGGCACAGACATTGTAGTCAAATCGCAGGGAACGATACCCTACGGGCAGTGGTCGCAAATAGGCGTCGCCTATGACCAGAAGAACGTGACCTTCTACATCAACGGGCAGAACGCGGGACAGACGCCCATGACGGTTCCGATCGTCAACAACTCCCAACCTCTGTATGTCGGTATCGACTACGCTGGTTTTACCGAGAAGTACAAAGGCCGAATTGATGAAGTTGTGATCATCCCCGAACCCGCCACGCTCTCGCTGCTGGCCTTGGGCGGGCTGGCGTTGCTGCGGCGGCGTAGGAAAGGAGCAGAGCGATGAGAACCACACTGACGGTCGGACTTATTCTTCTTGCAGCAAGTGGTGCGTATGCCGGAAGCGTGTATCCGGAGACGAGGGAATACATCCTGGGGGACGTTGACGATTTCAACTACGATGGAGTCGGGAGCGTGGACGACGTCTATGTCGATCCGGATGTTGTGGCCTTTAATTTAATACTGCCGGCTCTTGGGGCCTGAGAAGTGGGGCTTGTCTATGTCGGGTCCTTTTCGGGACTGTCCATCCACTTCTCTGTATCCGCTACTGCTTCTTCTGCTTCTTCTGAATCTTCGCCCACGTGTCTTTGAGCGTTACTGTGCGGTTGAAGACCAGCGCGCCGGGCTTGCTGTCTTTGTCTACGCAGAAGTAGCCTCGTCGCTCGAACTGGACTCGGTCCTGCGGCTTGGCTTCGGCCAGGCTGGGCTCTACCTTGCAGGCGGTTAGGATCTTTACTGAGTCGGGATTCAAATTGACGGTGAAGTCCTGGCCGTCGGGCACGTTTTCGGGGTCCGGCCTTGTGAAGAGGTAGTCGTAGAGGCGGACTTCGGCGTCGAGGGCCTTGGCGACGGATACCCAGTGCAGCGTGGCCTTGACCTTTCGCCCGTCCGGCGCGTCGCCGCCGCGGGTGGCGGGGTCGTACGTGCAGTGAAGCTCGACTACCTCACCGGCGTCGGCCTTTACCACGTCCCTGCACGTGGTGAAGTACGCGTAGCGAAGTCGCACCTCCCGGCCGGGCGCGAGGCGGAAGAACTTGCGGGGCGGGTCCTCCATGAAGTCCTCGCGCTCGATGTACAGTTCGCGGGAGAAGGGCACTTTCCGAGTCCCGGCTGAGGGGTCTTCGGGGTTGTTCACCGCGTCCAATTCCTCGACCTGGCCCTCGGGATAGTTTGTGATGACTACCTTGATCGGGTTCAGCACGGCCAGCACTCGCGGGCTTCGCTTGTTGAGGTCCTCGCGGAGGCAGTGTTCGAGCAGGGCGACGTCTACGGTGCTGACGAACTTCGCCACGCCGATGCGGTCCATGAAGTTGCGGATGGCCTCCGGCGTGTAGCCGCGGCGCCGCAGGCCGCACAGCGTGGGCATTCGCGGGTCGTCCCAGCCGCTGACGCGCCCGTCCCGAACGAGCTTGAGCAGCTTGCGCTTGGACATGATCGTATAGGTGAGGTTGAAGCGCGCGAACTCCCGCTGCTTGGGCTTGTGGACGGGCAGTTGCTCAAGGAACCAATCGTAGAGCGGCCGATGGTTCTCGAACTCCAGCGAGCACATCGAGTGCGTGATGCCCTCGATGCTGTCCTCGATCCCGTGAGCCCAGTCGTACATCGGGTAGACGCACCACTTGTCTCCCTGGCGGTGGTGATGGGCGTGCAGGATGCGGTACATCACCGGGTCGCGAAGGTTGATGTTCGGCGAGGCCATGTCGATCTTCGCCCGCAGCGTCCGCGAGCCGTCGGGGAACTCGCCGTCGCGCATGCGCCGGAACAGGTCGAGGTTCTCCTCGACGCCGCGATCGCGGTAGGGGCTTTCCTTGCCCGGCTCGGTCAGCGTGCCTCGCAACTGACGCATCTGCTCGGCCGGGAGGTCGTCCACGTACGCCTTGCCATCCTTGATGAGCATCTCGGCGCAGTCGTACATCTTCGGGAAGTAGTCCGAGGCGAAGTAGAAATGCTCGCCCCAGTCCCAGCCGAGCCAGCGGATGTCTTCCTGGATGGCGTCGACGTACTCGACCTCCTCCTTGGTGGGGTTGGTGTCGTCCATCCGGAGGTGGCACTGCCCGCCGTACTCGGCCGCGATGCCGAAGTCGATGCAGATGGCCTTGGCGTGGCCGATGTGCAGGTAGCCGTTGGGCTCCGGCGGAAAACGCGTGACGACCTTTCCGTCGTAGGCGTCGCTGGCGATGTCGGCCTCGACGATCTGGCGGAGGAAGTCCTTCCGCGGGGCTGCGGGGATCCTGTCGTCGCCACCGGTTGTCTCGTCATGTTCGGTCATGTTCGAATTACTCGCAATAAACCTTTGCACGGGAAAGTCTATCGCGCATAGCTAAACCACCGGCAGGCAAAATGCAATGGTCTGTACTGTGCCGCTTGTAGTGGCCCCGATGTACATCGGGGCTATCTTCGCTTGTAGTGGCGTCGTGAGACGCTATCCCCAAGATATGCCCTTACGGACACACTACGAACGAGGATATGCCCTTACGGGCACACTACAAACGCTGCGGCCTGGCGTCCGTTCCGTAGTACGCCTCGACGTTCACCTTGGGCACGGCCTGGCGGACTGCCTTGGCGATATTGTCCAGTTCATTGTCCGGCAGCGCGCGGGCCGAGGGCGACATCGGGCTGCGTGCGATGGTGTGCAGTTGCACCAGCTTTATTTGCCCGCCGCCGTCGAGGATCTCCCGCAGCCGGGCCGTGTAGGCGGCGATCTCCGCTCGGCCTGGCCCGTGCCCGTCGATGCGGAAAAAGAGCGTCTGGATGACCACCGCCCGCCCGCGCGCGACCGCGGTTATGCCGCTTACGATATCAGCTAACCGCCGGGCTGGGCGCGGCCTGTTGACGGCCTCGAAACGCTCCTGCGTGCCGGCGTCGAGCTTGGCCCATATCTCGCCGTTACTGGCGTCGAGGATCGGCAGGGCTCGCGCCATCTGCGGGCTGTGCAGACAGGTCGAGTTGGTGATGATGACGATCTTGACGTCCGCCAGGTGCGCCGCGGCCTTGGCCTCGGCGGCGACCAACACGGCCCTGTCGAAGTCCGGCCTGGCTGTCGGCTCGCCGTCGCCGCTGAAGGCTATGTCGTTGAACCGGCGCATCGCGGCGGGCACTTTGGCGAATCGCCGCTCGTCCCAGATCCGCCCGCCGGCCGCGGCGGACAGGGCGATTTCCAGCTCGGCGGCGAGGGTGTCGAGGTCCACGTGGCCCAGGTTTCGCGGCACGTGGCGGTCGACCTGGCAGTAGAGGCAGCCGAAGTTGCAACGCTTGTCCGGGTTTATGTTTATGCCGACGCTCAGCCCCCTGGCCCGGCGGCTAAGCACGGGGTAGACGTACAGGCAATCCCGCCACTGGCGGCGGTGGTCGCGAATCGCGCCGGCGCTGACGCTGGCGTTGACGTTGGATTGCGGCTTGTCCATAGGGGCATTGTATCATGCTTCCGGTCCCAGGGATTGCTATCCTTGAGCTTCCCACGTTCCTTTTCCTGCTACCTTCGGTTGGGGTGTCGGAAACGGAGGAAAACAGACGCGACAGGACGGGCATTGTGTTGTAGAATAAACGAATTACGCGCTACGCTCGTGTCGGGCAGGACATGGCTGTTCCTGCGGCACGGCGGGCCTGAAAGGAACTTTGTGATGTATCGTCCGCAAATCAAGGTCGTTGACTGCACTATCCGCGATGGTGGGCTGGTGAACAATTCGCAATTCCCGACGGAGACCGTACGTGCCGTATACAAGGCCGTGTGCGAGGCCGGCGTCGACTATGTCGAGCTAGGCTATCGCAACAGCCGGGAGTTTTTCTCGTCCGACGAGTACGGCCCATGGCGATTCTGCGACGAGAAGGACCTCCGCCAGGTAACCGAGGGCATCGACCCGGGCGAGACCCAGGTCGCCATCATGATGGACGCCCACAAGGCCTACGCCACCGACCTTCTGCCGGCCGACGAGTCCGTGGTCAAG
>JAUWQU010000548.1 GCA_030610965.1 Phycisphaerae bacterium | reverse complement strand
TCATTGTCAAATGGTCGATTTCAAATAACTAATTTCAAATATCATTTGTAATATATATTTTTTCATTTTTCAGATGTAATATAAATATTTTCAAATCTCATTTCAGATAACGAATTTCAAATCTCAGATGTCAGATGTTCGACGGCGCTTGCCTATTGTCTCGATGGGGCGGGGTGTGGGAAGATTGTGGTCGGGGACAATCCGTGACGGCGCCTGTTTCATGGGTCTTGTTCCCAGGGATTGCTATCCCTGGGCTTCGGGTTGCGGGAAAATCCATGGTCTTGCATTCAGAAGCCCAGGGATCGCAATCCCTGGGTGGCGGTATTGGCGGACTCGAACCCCCGTGAATCACTGATCCTCTCAAGTTGAGCGCCGGACTTTGAGATTTGGGCATTATTGGACACCAAACGTAATTCCCGCGCCTCCGCGGATCAGCTCTTCTCGCTCTTCTTCTTGTTCCTGTTTTTGTTCTTGCCGCCGCCGGCCTTGGCTCGTTCGTAGCCTTTGGCGTACTCGGCGCGGCAGCGGAGTTCGGTTTTGTCAGGGTTCTCGCCGATCTCGGCAACCAGTGCGGCGTGCATGGCCTTGATCCGCTCGGCCTGGACGGGTGCGGCCGCGAGGTTCGTAAACTCGCCGGGGTCCGCGGAGAGGTCGTAGAGTTCCCGCTCGGCCGGGTGATCGGCGTCGGCGGGCGTGTGGTAGACGTATTTGTACTTGCCCTGGCGGATCATGGCGTAGCCGCTGGCGATGTTGTGGGCGTAGTACTCGCTGACGGCCTGGTCCTTCCATTTTGCGCCGGTGTCGGCGAGCCAGTCGGCCATCGAGTCGCCGTTCCAGTCGGCGGGCACTTTCGCGCCGCCGAGATCGGCGATCGTCTTGACGACGTCCACCAGCGAGCAGGCCCCGCCGCGCCGCTGCGGGGCTTTCCACCGCGACGGCGAGCTTGCGATCAAAGGCACGCGCGCGGCTGAGTCGTAAACGCAGTTCTTCCACCAAAGCCCGTGCTCGCCTATGTTCTCGCCGTGGTCGCTGGTGTAGATGACCACCGTGTTGGCCGCGGCCTGGCTTTCGGCTAGGGCCCCCAGCACCTGGCCGATCTGCTCGTCGAGCCATTGCGTCAGGCCGTAATACAGCTCCCGCCCCTTCTTGACGATCTCCGGCGGGACGTGTTCCACGTGGAAGCCGACGCGGAGATGCTTGTAGTTGCGGACCTGCCCTTCCAGGTGCCCGGCCGGGATTTCGGGCATGGGCACCTTGTCCTTGTAGACGTCCCAGTACTTTTGCGGCACGATCAGCGGGAAGTGTGGCGCGAGGTATCCGGCAATGAGGAAGAACGGCTTGTCCGTCGGCTTCCACGAGCGGAGGAACTCGGTCGTGCCCTTGGTGACGGCCAGGTCGTGGGGCATTACCCCGCCTGTCTCGGCCGGGTGGAATTGGTTGAATCGGCCGCTGAACCCGGGGCGCTCCGCCAGTTTGTCGGGGTCGCGCCGCACGCCCTTGCCGCTTTTCCGGCTGCGGTTCATGTTGCCGCCGACGTCGCGGAACCCGTATCGCCGGCTGGCGTCATAGTGCATCTTGCCGCACAGCCCGCTGTCGTAGCCGGCGGCGGTCATGATACGGGCGATTGACGGGCAGTCGTCGCTGGGCAGCCAGCAGTCGTTGCTCCAGGCGCTTACGCGGCTGGCGTACTTGCCGGCCGTGAAGCTGAGCCGGGACGGCACGCAGAGGGGCGAGTTGGTGTAGCATGCGTCGAAGACGACCCCGCGTGCGGCCAGCGCGTCCAGGTTGGGCGTACGGATGACCTTGTCACCCGCGCAGCCCATGATCGATGCTGCATGCTCGTCGGACATGATGACCAGGATGTTGGGCTTGCCCGTCGTCGCCGCCGCCGAGGCGCTCCGCATCAGCGCCGGTGTCGCGACCACACCAACGGCCGAGATGCCCGCCGCCTGCAGAAATCCCCTGCGTGTCATTCGATCCATGCGTGTCACCTCGTTCAATGCCCAATGCACAATGTTCCATGTCAAATGCTCAACGTCAAGTGTTCAATGTGGATTGCGGGTTTTCGCGACATGAATCTCGGGATCCCTCGAGTTGAGCATCGGACAGTGAGAATTGGGCATTAAGCGTTAACTCTGCGCCCCCGCGGTCGATTGCCTCGCGCCACACCCAATCGCCGTTTGCCTGGGGGTGGCGCGAAGGCTGGTGTGGCCTTGGTATTGTGGCGCGGGGCAGGGGGGCATAGAATGCCCGGCATGATTATTCGTACGAAAATCGTGGCGACGGTCGGGCCGGCGTGCGGGAGCGTGGAGCGGCTGGGGGAGCTTGCTCGGGCGGGGTGCGACGTGTTCCGCATCAACTTCTCGCACGGCACCGATGAGCAGCGCGAGGCGTTCCTGGCCAACATTCGCCAGGTCGAGCAGGAACTCGGCGAGCCGCTGGCGGTGATGGGCGACCTGTGCGGGCCGAAGATCCGCGTGGGGCCCATCGTCGGTGGCGGCGTGCTGCTGGTCGATGGGCAGGAAATCGTCATCCAGCGAGAACCAAAAATCGTCGAGGGCGACACGCGGCGGATATCGACGACGCTGGGCGAGCTAATCGACGAGGCTCGCCAAGGCCAGAGCATCCTTCTGGATGACGGCAAGCTGCGGCTGCGCGTCGTGCGGACCGAGGCGCCGGAACGCATCGTATGCCAAGTGGTTCGAGGCGGGGTTCTGGGCAGCGGCAAGGGCGTGAACCTGCCCAACACGGACCTGGCCCTGCCGGCCCTTACGGAAAAGGACCGCAACGACGCGGCCTGGATCGCGAGCCGGGAGTTCGACTACGTCGCACTGTCGTTTGTGCGCACGGCACGGGACGTGATGCAGTTGCGCGAGCTGCTGGACGCGGCCGGGTGCGACGCGAGGATAGTCGCCAAGATCGAAAAGCCCCAGGCCGTCAAGAACATCGAGGAGATCGTTCAGGTCGCCGACGCGGTGATGGTGGCCAGGGGCGACCTCGGCGTGGAGATGGACCTGCCGGCCGTGCCGGTGGCCCAGAAGCACATCGCCAACCTTTGCCGGCGCGAGGGGACGTTGTGCATCGTGGCCACGCAGATGCTCGAGTCGATGACCAACTCGCCGACGCCGACGCGGGCGGAGGTCTCCGACGTCGCCAACGCCGTTCTCGACCATGCCGACGCGGTGATGCTCTCCGGCGAGACGGCCGTGGGCAAGTTCCCTACGGCGTCGGTGCGGATGATGAACCAGATTGTCCGGCACGTTCAGTCGTACTACGACGAGACGGCCGAGCCGATGAGGGTAAGCTACGCGCGGGCCCGGACGGAAGCCGCGCTGGCCTCGGCGGTTCGTGAGATCATGGCCGTCGAGCGGATAGCGGCGGTGGCGGTTTACACGGGCACGGGGACCACTGCGCGGCTGTTCGCCAAGAGCCGGCTGAAATGCCCGATACTGGGCCTTGCTCCCAGCGCGGCGGTGGCGCGGCGGATGTGCATGTACTACGGTGTGGCGTCCCGGCAGGCGGCGGCGCCCGAGCATACTCGCGAGGTGCTCGCGCTTGCCGAGCAGTTCGCGGTTCAACTGGGCGTCGCCGGCAGCGGCGACAGGATAGTAGTCGTCAGCGGGCGACCTGTCGGGCAGGCCGGCAGCGCCAACACGCTCGTGGTGCATACGGTGGGGTAGGGGGATTTGAGATTTGGGGATTTGAGATTTGGGTATTTGAGATTTGAGATTTGGGATTTGAGATTTGGGGAGTTGAGATTTGAGATTTGAGA
>JAUWQU010000425.1 GCA_030610965.1 Phycisphaerae bacterium | reverse complement strand
GGGGGGCGGGGGGCCTTGTCGGGGCCGTTGGCGATCAGGAAATGCCTGAGCATGGCCGCGGCGGCGACGGCATCCTGGCGGGCCTTCCTGCCTTTGCGTGTGTAAAGCCCTGCCAGGGCGTCGTCGGCGGCGAAACTCGTCAGCCGCTCGTCCCACAGACGCACGTCCAGGCCCGTCGCCTCGGCCAATTTGACCGCTTCGCGGCGCACGAGTTTGGCCTGGGGGCCCTCAGTGTCGTCCATGTTCAGGGGCCAGCCGACCACCACGCCCTCGACGCGGTAGTCCTTCGCCAATTGCTCGATCCGCCGGATTGCCCCGCCAGCCGGCTCGGCGGGGATTACCTCCAGCGGCCCGGCGATGCCGTCGGCGGTGTTGCCGGCTGCGACGCCGATACGGCGCGTGCCGTGGTCGATGCCAAGCCACTGGCCCATAAGGTTTACAGATACCTTTCGGAGAAGCGGGCTTCGATCAACTTGGCGAACTCCTTGAGCCGCTGGCTGTCGGATTTGTTGCAGACGAGTGTGGCATCGGCGGATCGCACCACGATGCAGTCATCCATGCCCAGGATGGCCAGCAGGTGATCGTCCTCGCAGACCACCACGTTTCGGAAGCTGTCGACGAGGATTGAGTTCTCGGCCACGACCGCATTGCCGGCCTGGTCCAGTTCCGCAACGTTCTCCAGGGACGGCCAGGAGCCGATGTCCAACCATTCGCAGCGCAGCTCGACCATCAGCACGCGGGGGGCCTTTTCCATCACGGCGTAGTCGATGCTGATCTTCTGGAGCGTCGGGTACGTCTCGGCCAGCATGGCGGAGATGTCCTTGCCCTCGGCAGAGGCCTGCCCGATGGGGCGGAGCTTCTCGATCGAGTCCGGCAGCAGGCTCGACAGGTTCTGGCGGATAGCGCCCAGGGACCAGACGAACATCCCGCTGTTCCAAAAGTGATGCCCGCTATCGACGTACTGGCGCGCGACGCGGTGCTCGGGCTTCTCCTTGAATGCGTCAACTTCGCGAAGGCCGGTCTCCACCGCGGACTTGCACTGAATGTAGCCCAGCCCGATGTGCGGCCAGGTCGGCCGGACACCGAAGGTTATCAGGGCGTCGCTGTGTCGCTCTGCCGCGTCGCAGGCGTCGTTGACGGCCTGGGCGAAGCACTCCTGCGGGCGGATTATGTGGTCGGCTGTGAAGATGGCGATCGTCGCATGCTCGTCGCGGGCGCCGATCAACTCGGTCGCCAGCGCCACGGCGTTGGCGGTATCCCGCCCGATCGGCTCGCCGATGACGTTCTCGCCCTTGACGCCCGGCAGCGTCCTGCGGATCTGCTCGGTGTACTGGGCGTTGGTGATGATCCAGATGTTCTCGGGGTCGAAGACGCCTTTCAGCCGGCCCACCGCCAACTCGAGCAGGCACTTGCCTCCGATCAACGGCAGAAGCTGCTTGGGCCTGGCCATCCGGCTCAGCGGCCAGAGCCGCTTGCCGGCGCCCCCGGCCATGATTACGGCATATCGCATAATCAGTATCTCCTCTGTAGCCCGGCCCGCAGCGCGACGGGCCGGGTATGCCTACGAAGATAATATATCCTGCTCCAGCGGCCGTTTCATCAACGAACCGGGGAGATTGTGAAATGCCTGCCGCGGCGTAGCCGAAGGCGAAGCCGGGCGGATTGCCTGCCACGGCGTAGCCGAAGGCGAAGTCGGGCGGATTGTGGATTGCGGATTTCCACGATTGACCGCCGTCTGGTAGAATCACTGTTCCGCAATCCGCGATTCTGCGGCCTGACTTGCGGTCACGGGCGAGCGTTCGCCGCTTGCCCGCACATTTGGTGAGGAAGGAACCCATCGTGTCCGTTGTCGCCGGGATAGACGAGGCGGGGTATGGTCCGCTGCTGGGGCCCCTGGTGGTCTCGACGGCGGCCATTGCGCTGCCGGCCAGTCAGATCTCGGCCGACATGTGGGAACTGCTCGCCCCGGCCGTCGCGAAGCGGCGTTCGCGGCGCAAGCAGGCGGTACACATCGCCGACAGCAAGAAGGTTTTCACTCGCGGGGGCGACAATGCCCTTGCGCCGCTGGAGCGGGGCGTGCTGACAATGCTGGCGGCGCGCGGGGTCAGGCCCGCCTCTCTGAGGGGCCTGCTGAAGGTCGTCGCCCCGGGGGCCCTGGAGCACATGGACGAATACCCCTGGTACGCCGGGGCCGACCTGCCCCTGCCGCGTTGCGCCGACGAAACCGTCGTCCCCCATACCGGCAACGCACTGGGGGTGGCGATGAAGGACGCCGGGTTGGCGCTGTCGGCCATGAGGAGCGAAGTGGTCTTCGTCGGAGAGTACAACCGCACGGTGGCCGCCACGCAGAACAAGTCGGTGACGCTGTTCGACGTCAACAGCCGCCTGCTTTACTACCTCTGGGGCAAGCTGTGGAAAGAAGGCGACGGCTTGGCGCGGATCTACGCCGATCGCCTCGGCGGGCGGAAGCGATACCTCGGCCCGCTTCAGCGAGTGCTGGCCGGCTGCTCGTTCAAGGTGCTCGAGGAGTCCGATACCCTGAGCGGATACCGGATTACGGACGGGCCCCGCACGGTTGAACTTTTCTACGGCGTGGAATTCGACCGCCATCACCTGACCGTCGCCTTCGCGTCGATGGTCAGCAAGTACCTCCGCGAGCTGTTCATGGAGATCATCAACGCCTGGTGGGCCCGGCACGTGCCGGACCTGGCGCCCACGGCCGGATACTATACGGACGGCAAGCGGTTTCTCGAGCAGATCGCCCCCGCGATTGAGGCGCTGGGCGTGGACATTTCGCTGATCCAGCGCAGCAGGTGAGCCGCGGGCCGCCCAACATTTCCGCCGAAACATTTGACCGCGGGCACGTGCTGCGGGTAATGTCTTGGTGGCCAGTGAGTATCGAAAAGGAAACCCGGATGACTATTCAAGAATGGTCTGAAGATATCGTGGTGGTGGAATTGGCGGACGACCCCCAGTTCACTGACGAGTTAACCAGTGTGACGGAGTTGGTGGAAAGCAAGCCCCGCCACGTCGTGCTCAACTTCGGTGTCGTCGGGTTCATCAACAGCTCCAACGTCGCCAAGCTCCTGCGCCTTCGCAAGACCGTCAGCGTGCAGCAGCACAAGCTCATCCTCTGCGAGGTCAACGCGCAGGTCTGGGGAGTCTTCCAGGTTACTGGCCTGGACAAGATATTCGTCTTCACAAACGACATCGCCACCTCTCTGGCTTCGCTGCAGCTTGGCTGAACAGCCCCCGGCCGGGACGGGTTGGCGGGAAAGATCCCGGCCCCGCACATCCCCTCAGCCCGCCGTCAATGTGTCCGCCAATCCGTTAACGATTCCCCTCAGCCCGAAGGGCTCTGACAGCCCAGCCCAGCCCAAAGCGAAGCGCCGCCCTGGGTAGTGGCACGGGCATCTTGCCCATGTTTCTGGCATGAATCCACGGCCGAGACGGCCGCGGGACCTGCCTGACCGGCAGGCGGGCTCATGGGCGAGACGCCCATGCCACTTTCTAAACGGGCTGCTGCGGCCACGGACCCCAACGTGCAGTACGCCTATGAGGACGGGGCGGACCCAGGGAGTGCGGACTTCGAGGCCAAGTACGTCCGGCCGGACTGCGTAACTTATCCTGGGCCTTCCACTCGGCGGAAGGTATACTATACGACAGCCGCGACGAGTTCGCCCCGCTCAACCGAGTGGCCAACTTGACTGACGCTGCCTCGCCGAGCGAGACTTACGTCGCCTACAGCTACCTGGGAGCCGGTTCCGTGGTTAAGGTGGAATATCCGGAAGTCGAGATCGACAGCGACCCGCTGGCCATGAAGCATTGGTCCAGCGGCAGCACCTATCCCGGGCTCGACGGGCTGGGACGCGTTATCCAGCAGAAATGGGCGGCGGACACGGCCGTGAGGGACCACTTCGAGTACGGCTACGACGGCTCGTCGAACCGGCTGTACCGGACCAACGAGAAGAACCACACCTTCGACGAGCTGTACCACGCCAACGGCGCGGCCAACGGCTACGATGGGCTCGACCGGCTGGCGGACTTCCGACGCGGCACACTGACCGCATCCGACACGGTTTTGGACACGGTGGCCAACGGGGCCACGACGAAGGCTCGCCAGGCGTGGACGCTGGACGAGGTCGGCAACTGGGACGCCTTCAAGCATGACGCCGGCGATGGCGACGGCACTGGGTCGTGGGACCACGAGCAGACCCGCGACCACAACAAGGCCAACGAGATCGAGGATGACGACGACGGCGGCTCGGACGCGATCGAGCAGGTGACCGGCACGAAATGGCTGGACCCGGCCTACAACCTGGCCGGGAACATGATCGCCGGCCCGAAGCCGGGCGACGAGACGACCACCAGCCAGTCGTACATCTACGACGCGTGGAACCGGCTGGTCGAGGTCCAGGACAGTTCCGAGAACATCGTGGCCCAGTATCGCTACGATGGCCAGCACCAGCGCATCCGCAAGTACCTCGCGGTCGGCGATGACTGGACCGTGACGGAGTACTACTACAACCGCAACTGGCAAGTTCTGGAGACCCGGCAGGCCGAGGAGGTCGAACGAACCGGCAGCCCCACTCTTGAAGAGCCGCCCGTGT
>JAUWQU010000405.1 GCA_030610965.1 Phycisphaerae bacterium | reverse complement strand
CGGGGGCGGTCGGGGTTGCCGCCGACATCGATCAGAAGATTGGAGAGGTACATTATTCGACCTCCTCGGGTGAAAGTCGCCGGCGGCGGGTTTCCATGGATCGGAAGGCGACAATCTCATCGCGTTTGGCGATGATCTTGTCGCGCCATTTCGGATCTTCCGGGTTGATGCGGTCCAGGCCCATTCCCAGGCCGTACTCGATCATCGTCACCGCATCGTGACAGAGGCGGCAAAGCGAGCGCAGGTCGTCCTGGGTTTCGCCGCCACCGGCGTGGCGGTATGTGATGTGCTGAACCGTGCCGGCCGGGGCCTTGCAGAACACGCACAGGCCTTGGTCGGCGTCGAGGCGGCTTTTGCGTGCGGCGCGATACTCGCTGTTGCGGTAGTCGGCGCGCGCTCGCGGCGGGGCCGGGGTCTTGGTTTGGCGCGGAGAGCCTATGGAAACATTTTTTCCATCGCCGACGGTCAATTGCTTGCGAATGACGAACCTTGGTTGGTGGCTCTGGACGTCGAATGACTGGGCGACATCGTACCAGACCTCGGCGTCTGCCGGGGCCTCTGGTTCGTTTGCAGATGGTCGCCATTCCAGCAGACACTCGACTCGCTCGGGCCGCTCGTCGCCGACAAGGCGGGGCCGCCAGGGGACGGAGCTTATCGCCGACGACAGGTCGGGAAAGTCACCCGTGTCGGATTCGTCGTTGCGCCCGAGCAAGGGAAGCGAGGGGGGACAGCTTTTTCGACCCAGGAAGATTGGCCAGGCCGGGTTCAATAATGCCTGTCGAGCCGCTACCAGCAATTCAGGATCGCCCTGGAGGGCGACCAGAAAACTGGCATCGCATAGGTATTCGCGTCGGGTGAGCATCGCCCCGGGCTTGGTCTTGCCTTCGCATTCAGCAATTCGCATTTGCATCCTGGCGCCCACGGTGTGGTAATCCCACCAGCGGACGCCGGGGCGGTCAACGCGGACCGCCATAGCCAGGCTGTTGAGCTTCGGGAGCCGTTCCCTTGCCGCTATCCTGGAAATTTTCAGGGCGGCACAAAGCAGGCCGACAACGCCCGATTTCGTTGGGGCTTCGCCTGTTCTTCGAATGACGAACTTCGACTCGTGGTTGCCCCATGATTGCAGCGGCCCTTCGAGCCGCAGCAGGAGAGTATTCGCGTTCATCGTCAGGTCCTCCTTACTTCACTGTGACCGTCTGCACCTCAGCCCAATCGAAGCCGATAGCCCGCACCACTTCCACGACAAGTTTGTCCAACGACTTGAGGTTCTGGCCTGCCAGTGCCTCCTCTTGCTTATCGTTAACGACCGTCAAGGGATGTCGCTGATTCGGCGAGAACCAGAAGCGTTTGTCCGGCTTGCCGTAGCCGACGTCTATGTTGTGGACGTACTGCCCGAGTTGGGCAATGCTCTGGCATACCATGTCGCGCGGCCCCTTGCATGGCACTGGGTTAGCAAACGCATTGGCATAGCTGATGGGGGTCTCTTTGATCTCGACGAGAATCCCGTCCGGCGGATTGTGGGCGGCAAAGCTGTTCTGTTTGCCGGTGGGATTGGTCAGGGCCGCGCCGCGCAGGAAGGCCCCGACGGTATGGGCAGCCAGGAACTCTTTGTTGCCCTGGAAGCCGGCGAGGTTTTCCAGCAACTGCTCCCAGTGGATGGAGAAATACTTGTAGAAGCATGCGGATGCGAACATGGCTTCATCAACATAGCCGGCGCCGGCGTCGTCGCCCGGGATGTCGTCGGCGGCAACGTAGTAATCAACCTCCGGGCGGGCCTCGTGGGTTGAAATGGCGTGGGCAACCTGCAGTGAAGCATCGACCGTCGTGTCGTCGAGGACGCCGGTCTCCAACATCCTGCCACTGAGCGCCATGTCCGGAACGGCGACAAGCTCGGAGATAAGTCTCCCGCATTGCTCTACAAGCTGGTCGCCCTCGCCGTCATTCGCTTGGAGGAGTCGCGCGATCCGGCCGATGGCTTCCTGAGTCGTGTACACCAGCATGTCGCTCTTGTTTTTGTCCTTGGCCTTTATGCCGCACTTGTCCAGTATCTTCACAGCACGCTTCTTGGCATCAGGTTTCCCGCCCACTTGGTCGGCGATCAGTTTGGCAAGCTGCCTAGTGCGAATGCCTCCACAGAGCAGTTTGAACTGCTCGCCGGTGCGGATGCTGCGCTTGAGGCACTGGCTGGAAATGCGCGAGCGCATTACTCCTCCGAAGTAGCATGTTTTCGGAGCGCCCAGGTCGTCGCGGTTGAGGTTGGCCGGGCTGTGATTCTGAATGGCGTGAATCTCGATCAACATGGAGTTCTCCTTCTTACAAGGTTGACATCAGATTAGGTTGAGGAATTCCCTGGACCATTTAAGGCGGGTTCCTTCCCGCTCCCATAGCGAAAGTTCGTCGGTCAGCCGGACCCAATCCAGCTTCTTACCGGTGTCTGCAATCAGTGTAAGCCCCCATCGCAAGGCCGGTTCGATCCCGGAAAGCGGCAGCAGGAGCAACTCATCGAATCGCTGCTGGTGGCGGTCCCATGCTCCCTTGTCCGGGAAGTGCAGCTTGCCGAGTTGGCGTGCAAGGGTCGCACCGGCGGATTGTGGCATAGGGCGGAAGGCATACAACTTGGCGATTAGCCAGGCGACTTCGCGGCGTGGCGCTCTTTGGTTTTTCTCGCGCAGTGGCCACCAGAGGCCGGCGAACAGGTCGAAGCCGTCCACCGACTCGTCCAGGGGCAGATCGGCCAGATTCCGGAGCCGCCCCAAGTCTCCGGCCTTCAGGGATTCCAACGTCTGGATGAATTGCTCCGTGGGCGTCATTTGTCGCCCCCTTTCTTGCCCTTGGGTTTGCGGGGCTCAGGTGTTGGCCTTGCCGTCATATCCGGCAGGGCGCTTGCGATCTGGTTTCGCCGCTGAACCGCCCGTGTGGTGAAACCGGGGGCAAGCAACTTGGCGAGGATGGGCATCATTCGGCGGTATTCATCGACTGCCTTCGGCCAGGCCGACTCGGGCTGTGTTAGAAGGTCGGTTACGCTGGCCGAAACAAGGGATTCAATATGCGGGCGAATGGCGGCGAGAGCGGCAATTAACTCACCGCCTCGGGACTTCGAGCCCTTAGGTCTGATTCGCCGGGGAAGTTTCCTCCCTTCGTCATTCCATATGCTGATTCCCGTTGCTGATGCCGGCCTCGGCGATTTGGTGGCCGCATCGGCTGGGAGCACGCAGATTCGCTCCCATGCGTCGATGTTCTTCGCCTTGTCGGTGGCGAAGCCTACCAGCAGGAGGCGGGTTGGCCTTGAATCATGGCGGTACGTGTTCGAGGAAATGATCTCAGTGAACAATGAAGCCCACGGCTTGTCCAACCGGAAGAACCGCTTGGTGAGATCTGGAGTGGTAATAGCTTTCCTGGCCTTCTTTTTGTCACTTGTCTTCGCCTTTGGCACATAAACAACGTGCGGGTCATCCCAGAGTTCATTCTGCTGAACGCCCGCGCTCTGGTATTCGCAGGTCCGGACGAGTGCTGATTGCTCTCCACCACAACCGATGCAGACGCCGCCGGGCGAAGCTGGGTCATGCAGCCACACGCGGCGCGACAACGTCGTCAGGCCGTTAAGCATGGGGACGCGTTCCCCTTCGGGCACATGATCGCACGAGTGTTCCCAGGCAGGAACTCCGAGCGGTCCGCGTGTGACCCAGTTCAGGCAAAGACTGTGCAAGAGTGATTGCCCAATGGGCAAAACGTAAACAGGAGGGGTTCCGTTGATTCCAGCCTTCAAGTCGGGCAGACCGCTGACCGCGAACAGCGGAAGCCGCAGCAGCCCCAATGCACAGCAGGCTGGACAGAGGCCCTCCTTGCCATCGGTCGAGTGCCGGAAGTGCCAGAAATTGTTGCCTGTCGGTATCTCCTGAAATAGCTCCGTCGCTGTTCGTCTGCGTCTTGCGGCGTCATCTTGGTAAAACCGCTTGCCTTCCCCCAGCAGGTTGAAGCAGTCCTTCTGCTGATCGAGTTTGTCGAACCAGTCCGGGGGGAATCGGCCGGCAGCGAGGATTCTGTCCAGTTCGCCCTGATCCGGCGGAGGCCCCTGGCACCAGTAAAGCACCGCAAGCAGGAACCGCAGCAATGCGACCTTATCCATCGGATTGGAAGCCGCGATTTGCCGAATGCGGCCTGCCTCGGCGAGGGCAGTCCTTATTCCAACCCGTCCCAGTCGACCGTCAGACCATATGACAGGAATGAACTTTTCGTCAAGAAGGTTGAAGTTCATGCGTGCCTTCCTTTCAAGAGTTGCGCGTCTGCTCCTTCGCAAGGACCAGTGTCCCCAGGGACGCAAATTGAGAGGCTCTTTACCGTGTGCCCGCCGCGATCATAAGGGCCCCGTGATAGTCGCCGCTGAGCATACCAATTCCGTCACGGGGCCACAAGGCCCGCTTGCACCGAATCCTTCGGTGGGCATGCTCTGGCCTGACCACCATGCTCGCATAGGGGCATGACAGATGTGGTCGCACCGTTGTGTTTCCTCAGAAATCGGGGACACCAAACAGACTTGATCCGCGTCCGCGCGGCGTCGGTGCCGGCTTGGGTGGTCGCGCGGGGGTGGATGGAGATGGTTGGGGGCAGGGCGGATTTCGGATTGCGGATTGCGGATTGCGGATTTGGGATTTGGGATTTGGGATTGCCGCGATCCCGACGCCGGCAATCCCGGATAACTCGACTAAACTATACTGGCCTAATCTCCATTAAAGTTGTGGCCGGAACGGTTC
Source organism: Phycisphaerae bacterium (assembly GCA_030610965.1). Classification (GTDB taxonomy): domain Bacteria; phylum Planctomycetota; class Phycisphaerae; order SM23-33; family SM23-33; genus JAUWQU01. The sequence goes on along the minus strand of JAUWQU010000405.1, from coordinate 23 downwards.
TTGATGTGGTTTGGCTGCAAAGA
>JAUWQU010000439.1 GCA_030610965.1 Phycisphaerae bacterium | reverse complement strand
GAAGACCTGGTCGCCATCGAGTTGCGCGACACCGGCGACGATTACCCGCTGGCCATCGACGATCTTGTCGGGGATGTGGATGATCCCCTTGGTATGCAGCGCGTAGCCGATCAGGCCGGGCACGAGGAACAGCAGCACCGGCCAGACCTTCAGAAGCCCGCCCCACAGCGCGCCGCGGCGGGCATCCTTGAGCGTCCTGCCGGCCAGTGTGCGCTGGACGATGTACTGGTCCGTACACCAGTACCATATCCCCACGATCGGCGAGGCGATCAGGATGCCCAACCAGGGAAAGTCCGGGTCGCTCAGCGGCCGCCACAGGGCAAACTGACTGGCCTTCGCGCCGGCGATCCTGAGAAGCTCATCCCAGCCATGAGCAATCTGTCCGAGCCCGCCACTGACGGCGGCGCCGGCCTCGGCCCCGCCCGAGCCGCCGAGGGCACGCAGGCCGAAGAACATGATGAAGAACGCGCCGACCAGCAGCACGACCGCCTGGGCGGTATCGGTATACAGCACGGCCCGCAGGCCGCCGAAGACGGTGTAGATGCCCGTGAGAATAACCGTCGCCAGCGCGCCTACCCAGAAGGCATTCTCCGGGCTGCCGAACGTGTCCGGCAGCAGCGCCTTAAACACGACCGCGCCGGCGTAGACCGTCACCGAGACCTTAGTGAAAATGTACGCCACCAGTGAAACCACCGAGAGTATCCACCGCGCCTTGCTGGAGAAGCGGCGCTCGAGGAACTCCGGCATGGTGTAGACGCCCGCGCGGTAGTAGAAGGGCACGAACACCCATGCCAGCAGCATGATGATCCAGGCGTGCAGCTCCCAGTGAGCCATCGCCATGCCGGTAGTCGCGCCCTGCCCGGCCAGGCCGACGATGTGCTCAGAGCCGATGTTGCTGGCGAACAGCGACGCGCCGATGGCGAAGAACCCCACGTTCCGCCCGGCCAGGAAGTAGTCCGCGCTGGTCTGCTGACGTCGAGACGACCACCACACCACGCCAACCAGAGCCGAGAAATACAGCGCGATGATTGTCCAGTCCAGCGGTGTCATGCATTCTGCCTTTCGCGAAAAACTCTAACTAGTGCTCTGTCAGCCGTCAATTGATGGATAATTTCAGGTCTCTTTGCCGATGGAGCAGTTATGCCCCAGGTAAGGAGACCTGCCATGAAGAAGAAGTATATCGTGACGTTGACGCCAGAGGAACGGCAGATTTTGCAAGCGATGCTTTCGAAGGGCAAGGCGGCCGCTCGAAAGTTGGTGCATGCAAGAATCCTGTTGAAAACCGATGCCAGCGCCGGTGGCCCCGCATGGCGCGATGACGCCATTGCCGAGGCTGTGGAAGTCGGCAGAGCGACGGTCGAGCGGCTGCGGAAGGCGTTTGTGGAAGAAGGTTTGACGGCGGCGTTGCAACGCCGCAAGCCCCGCCGTCAGTATCAGCGGAAGCTGGATGGAGACGCTGAGGCGCACCTGATTGCTTTGGCTTGCAGTCAGGCCCCGGAAGGTCGCAGCCGGTGGACCTTGCGGTTGCTGGCCGACCGCATGGTGCAATTGGAGCAGGTAGATCACCTGTCCCACGAGACCGTACGAGAGGTTCTAAAAAAAACGAACTTAAGCCTTGGCTGAGCAAGCAGTGGTGCATCCCGCCCAAGGCCAACGCCGAGTTCGTCTGGAAGATGGAAGATGTGCTGGAAGTGTACAAACGGCCCTACGACGCCAAGCGTCCGGTCGTATGCCTGGATGAAACCAGCAAGCAGTTGATCGGCGAAGTGGCCAAGCCCATGCTGGCCGCGCCTGGCCAGGTGGCGTATTACGACTATGAGTATGTCCGCAACGGCGTGGCGAACATCTTCATGATCTCCGAGCCGCTGGCTGGCCAGCGTGATGTGGAAGTGACGGATCGCCGGACGAAGAAGGATTACGCCGAGTGCCTTCGGAAGCTATCGGATGAGACGTACCCGGATGCCGAGGTCATCGTGCTGGTGCAGGACAACCTGAACACGCACTCGCCGGGCTCTCTGTATGAGGCGTTCGAGCCTGTGGAGGCCAAGCGTCTGGCGGATCGTTTCGAGGTCCATTACACGCCGAAGCACGGCAGTTGGCTGGACATGGCCGAGATCGAACTGGGTGTCCTTGGTCGGCAGTGCCTATCGCGGCGTATCGATAATATCCACACCCTTCGATGTGAGGTCAAGGCGTGGGAAATCGCGCGTGACGCCGCTGGGACAAAAGTGAACTGGCAGTTTACCACGGCGGGCGCACGGATAAAGCTGCGGAGGCTTTATCCATCAATCGACGGATGACAGAGCACTAGGCGGCTCTCGTGTAGCAGTGGTGCAGGCCACCCAGGTACGCCTTGGCGACCACCTTGCCCTGCTCCGGCGGGCAGACGGGCCGGGGAATCGGCGAGTTGCGATCCAGCAACAGATGCAACCGCGCCGCGTGATAGTAGGTGAAGTAATCGGCCAGGATACGTCGAAGGGGCGAATTCACAACGTAAGCGCCCCGGCGGCGACGCACGTCACTGCCGGCTTGCCGGGTCTGCCGACCTCACTTCTATCGCGCCGTCACACGAAGCGCGATGTCGTTGTCGAAGGTCGGCGAGGCGAGCTTGCGTTGCCCGCCGCCGTGATCGAACGTCTCGGTCTTGGCGACCTTGCCGCTCTTGGTGTCGATCCACTGGGCGCGGTAGGCGCCGGCCGGCATCTCCAACGCAATGGCCGCCTGCACGCCCTTGCGCAGGTACTTGCTGATTGGCTTGGGCTTGTTCGGCAGGGGTACGTGCATGTAGACCGCGTAGGCTTTGCCCCGCTCGGCCAGCGCCCGGGCCGACAGTTCGCCCGATACGCTTACGATCACATCGTTGTCGGGCTTCATGCGAATGTAATCCAGCCCGTAAAGAAAGTCCTTGCAGATTCGCAGTTGCTTCCGCAAGGCCGGGCTGCCGCCGCCGGGCGATTTGTGCTTGATGAACGTGCCATCCGGGTGGGCCGGCGTGAACGAGTAGTCCAGGTTGTTGTACAGCCCGCCGCCGGCGATCAGGAAATCCCAGCACTCGGTGCGGTAGAGCACATCCTGCGGGCCGCGGCCGCCCGTTTCATTCTCGCCGATGACCTTGGCCAGTCCGTAGTTCATCGCCACCGTGTTCGGCGGCACGCAGTAGTGGAAGTTGTAGATCGACACATCCTTGTGCGGCCGGGCGACCTTCTTCCTGCCGTTGGCCACGTTCAGCGAGATCAGGTGCCTGCGGCCTTTGGGCAGCTTCGCTTCGGCGCGGACGATCTCGTCGATCACCCGGTGCTGCCACTGCCACGTCACGCCGCCGATGTACGGCTCGTTGCAGACCTCGTAGTACAGGTTGTCGAAGTCCTTCAGCTCGCCGACGACCTTGCGGACAAACGCCAGTTGCACCGCCAGCAGGTCCTTGTGCTTGAGCGTGAGCACTTCTTTCCGCGGGCAGGCGCCGATGCCGTTGACGTTGTTGGCGTGGTGCATCGGCGAGGCTTCCCACAGTTCCTCGCCGTACAGCGGGCAAAACAGCGTCAACTCCACGACAATGCCCGCGTCGCGCGCCGCGGCCATCAGTTTCCCCAGCCTGTCGAAGTACGCCGGGTCCCATTGCGTCAGGTCGAACTTCCCGCCGCCGGCGAAGTAACCGGCGGTCTTCGTCCGCGCCCACGGGCAGATGTAGCGGTTCGGTTTCGGGGCCAGGGGGTTGTCGGTGATCCCGAACGAACTCGGCACTTCGCGGTACGTACCGGCGAACACGCGCGTGTGGTTCAGTCCGTCGGCGGCGAGGGCCTTGAAGTAGCGCCGGTAGTCGAAGTCCAGGTTCAGCAGCGCCCCGTAATGCTCGCCGGAAGTAATCAGGATCGTCGGGTTGCTCCGCCACAGGAAGTAATGCCCGTTGTCCGGATGCAGCGAAATGGGCTTGGCGGGCCTGGCCGCTCGCGCTCCGGACGCACACAACACGACGCATGCCGCCGTGGCCAACAAGCCTAACACAACACCGGGCTGGATTGACTGCAAGTGGGTCATTTGCGTGATCTCCCTAATGTGCCGACATTCTGACGCCAGGCGCCATGGCCTATTCTCCGGGATTTCCTGGATAGCTTCTCGGTAATTGTTTAGCGGGGTAGCCGCCCCGTTGGCGGCAACACCACCCATTAGGGGCCATTGTGACTCTGATCGGTATTCGTGTCAAAGTATTTCTCAAACTATTTCCCCGCCGATTTTGCCTCAACGAAATCCGTCGCGCTCGCCGATAGAACTACTGCCGACGAGTAGCCAAGGATGGCTTGATCGCGGCGAAGTCGGACACGGAGACTCCGAAGTGTCAAGGATGGCCCAACCCACTTGCGAACAACTGCTCCTGGATAACCGGCGGCTGGCTCGACGAGTGAAAGAACTCGAGGCCCAGGTGCGCCAGTTGACCGCGCAACTCCAGCAAGTCCTGCGGGCCTCCAAGCGACAGGCCACCCCATTCTCCAAGGGGCCGCCCAAAGACCCGCCCGCCACGCCGGGACGCAAG
>JAUWQU010000193.1 GCA_030610965.1 Phycisphaerae bacterium | reverse complement strand
CGCTCGATCTCCTTGTCTGTTTTCTTGATGTTGACGTCCACGGCGGTCGTGATGGCGAGGTCCGTGTCGGCGCCCCTGGCGGTGTAGAGCATCATGCCCTGGGCCAGAACCTGGTCATCGCGAACGATCAGGGCCGGGGCGGTGGTCAGCGGAAAGGCGCTCTTGTTGCTCAGGCGAATCTTGTGCATGACTGTGGGTCTGGCTATCAGGCGGGCGGCCTCGCGCTGCTGGCTGCCCAACTGTCGCCAGACTTCCGGCGGCGGCGTAAAGGGGATATCCAGCGTGTAGACGTCCTTGTACTTTAGCGTGAACTCCTGGATGGGAATGACCATCCGCTGGCCCTTCTTGAGCGATACGTGCTTGACGGTGAATATGAAGAGGTCCTCAGTGCCCTGCGAGCCGGCGATCTCGGGGCCCAGATTGGGCGCGGCGCTTGCGCTGGGCGCCGATCGCCGGCCCGCCACCTGGCTCATCATCGCATTGGACAGGTACTGCCTACCTGACGTGTCGGGGCGAAAGTGCTGTGACAACTGCACCAGCGTCTGCTGCAGCGCCATGGGGTCGATCTTGTCGGCAAAGGCGAACGTCGGCACACCGATCACCAGGTTGGCCGTCACGTCGTCCAGATCCGTCAGCTCGTTGATCAGCGTGCCCTGGAGCTTGACGACGGCGTTGCCCTTGCCGTCGATGGTGACCTTGTAGCTGGGGATCCATCGCAACCCGCGCTGAAGGTAGAACAGGCCCACGTCGGCGGCCTTGCCCGTCTTGCCGCCGGGCCACTCCAACTTGAGCGTCAGCAGGTTGCGGAACTCCTCGTTCGCCGACAGGCCCTTGGGCTCACCCTTGAACGTCACGTACTGGATCCGGTCGAACGGCACGACCTTGGTGCCTTCAGCCGTCTTGAGCAGCACGACACTGCCCTTCTGCGGCAGCATCTCGGGCGTGTTGGGCGGGCTGGTGGCCTCCAACTCCTTCGAGGTGCGGACGGGCACGCCCACGATGGTGGCCGGGTAGCTCAGCCCCGCAGCCTCGCGTCCGACGGGGACCTCGGTTATGATGGCCTGGGCGCCGATGTTGCCCTCGATCAGCTCGCGAACGGTCAGGCTCGTCCGCTCGACCAGCACCTTCCGCTTGCTGGCCACCACGGCCGAGAGCTTGACGGACTTGTCGGCCGAGAAAGGCCAGAACGCCCCCAGCACCGGCGTGGGCAGGTAGTCCATCAGCACGTTGCCCGCCCCATCGGTGGGCATCTTTCCCTGATGCATGGCGAAGACATGACCATCCTTGAAGATGGTTACTTCCTTGACCGGCATCCTGACCAGGGCCGATAGCGGCGCCGCCTGTTCAGCCAGGCAGGGGCATACCAGAAGGGTCAGGGCAATCGCGGCAATGAGAAGGCTTGTCTTTGACATCACAGTCTCCAAGTCAGAGGTTCTCGATAGTTCCAACAGTCCGTTGGACAATCCAATCGCTTTATGGTTCCCATTATCTCGTGTTCCGTTCTGTGTTAGCGCAACATCTATGTAACATTCGACCCGTTTGCGGCGGAGTGTACCGGCAGAGCCGGAGGTGGGCGGCGGTCTTCGAAACGTCAAGCGGACGCTCGCGGCAGGCCGCGGCCCAGCCTCGGCACAATTCCCTGCCCGCACCGTTGCATTTGGCGCCGGCGGGCGGTAGCATGGTTTGTCGGGCCGACAGGCTCTTGGAACGGCCGCGGCGCGGCTGGGTTACGAACACACGGTCCCGCACGAACTATGAACAGGCTACTGACGGCTCAGCAGGTCAAGCGTGCCCTTGCGCGGCTGTACGACGCGATCGCCAAGTCCCTTCCTTCCGACGGCCGGGTTGCCGTTATCGGCATCCGCACGCGGGGCGAGACATTGGCCGGGCGAATCGTGCAGCGGCTTGGCGAGGACTTTCCTGATCGGCACTTCGACCACGGGGTGCTGGACATCACGTTCTACCGGGACGATCTGGCGATGCGCCGCGGCGCGCCGCTGGTGCGCGCGACGGAGATAGACTTCGACCTCGAGGGAACGTTCGTGGTGCTGGTCGACGACGTGCTCCACACCGGCCGAAGCGTGAGGGCGGCGCTGGACGCGCTGCACGACTTCGGGCGTCCGACGGTTGTCCGGCTCGGCGTGTTGATCGACCGCGGCGAGCGGGAGTTGCCCATCGCGCCGGACTTCACCGGGCGGCGGCTAACGGCGCCCGACAACAAGCGCGTTCAGCTCAAGCTGAAGGAAACCGATGGCGAAGAAGGCGTCTTCATCATCCGAAAGCACTAAGGGCGAGAGCGGCGGCCAGAAGCGGCCCTTCGTCTGGGCCCGCAAGGATCTGCTCGGCATGGACGAATTGTCGGCCGAGGAGATCGTCCACGTCCTCGACACGGCTGAGAGCTTCCGCGAGGTCTCGACCCGCTCGATCAAGAAGGTTCCGGCCCTTCGGGGCAAGGTGGTGGCGTTGATGTTCTTCGAGGACTCGACGCGGACGCGGATGAGTTTCGAGTTAGCGGCCAGCCGGCTCAGCGCCGACACGATGATCTTCACGTCAAAGGGCTCGTCGGTCGCCAAGGGGGAGACGACTCTGGACACTGTCCGCAACGTCAAGGCGATGGGGGTGGACGTATTCGTAATTCGTCACAGCCAGCCTGGCGCGCCGCACATGGTCTCGCGGAAGGTGGATGCGTCGATCATCAACGCCGGCGACGGCGCCCACGAGCACCCGACCCAGGCGTTGCTGGACATCTTCACGTTGCGTCAGCGGCTCGGCGGCGTGGCGGGTAGGCGTGTGGCGATCGTGGGCGACATCGCCCATTCGCGCGTGGCTCGCAGCAACATTCTGGGCCTTCGCAAGCTGGGGGCCGAGGTGGTGGTCGTCGGCCCGCCGACGATGGTGCCGTCGGCCATCACGGCCATGGGCTGCCAAATCAGCCACAGCCTCGACGACGTGCTCGGCGAGGTCGACGCGATCAACATGTTGCGGATCCAGTTCGAGCGGTTCGGCGGCAACCTGTTCCCGTCGCTGCGGGAGTACAGCAAGGTCTACGGGCTGAACTCCCAGCGGCTGGCGCGCTGCCGCAAGGACGTGCTGGTGATGCACCCCGGCCCGATCAACCGCGGGGTGGAGATAACCTCCCACGTCGCCGACGGGCCCAACAGTTGCATCCTCCAGCAGGTGACCAACGGTCTGGCCATTCGCATGGCAGTGCTGTACCTGGTGACACAGGCCGGCGAGCCGGAAATCCGAAACTCAAAAACCAAATAACAAACAAGGACCAAAAGCCAAACAAAGACAAAGCTCCAAACAACAGCAGACAGATCTTGGCGAGCCCCGAGCTGCGGGCCGTTGGAGTTTGTGATTTGGGTTTTGCGATTTGCGATTTATGATCTGTGATTTGAGATTTTGGACTTGGTAGAGCGTATCGATTGCGGCCGGATGCCGGCGATTTGAAGAGACCCAGATGAACGACCTTATCATAACCAATGGCCGCGTTATCGACCCGGCGTCCGGGCTGGACGAAATCGGGGACGTTGTTATCGCCGGCGGGAAAATCGCCCGCGTGGGCAAGGCCCGGCCCAAGGCGAGGCGGACTATCGACGCGGGCGGCATGATCGTATGCCCGGGCCTGATCGACGTGCATGTTCACTGCCGCGAGCCGGGCCACGAGGAAGAGGAAACCATAGAGACCGCCGCCGCCGCCGCCGTCGCGGGCGGGTTCACGACCATCTGCGCCATGCCCAACACGCACCCGCCTCAGGACGACGAGACGGCCGTCAACTACGTCATCCAGCGGGCCCGCCAGGCGAACCTTGCCCGCGTGATGCCCGTCGGATGCATCACAAAGGGCCGCGAGGGCAAGGAGCTGGCCGAGATGAGCCTGATGACCGAGGCCGGGGCAGTCGCGTTCAGCGACGACGGCGAGGGCGTCGCCAGCTCGTGGATCATGCAGCGGGCCATGCAGTACGCCCGAATGCTCGACGTTGTGCTCATGCAGCACTGCCAGGACCCGGAACTCGCCGGCGGGCACATGAACTCCGGCGCCGTGGCCGTCCGGCTGGGCCTCGCCGGCATCGCCGCCGCCGGGGAAGAGATCATGCTGCGGCGCGACCTTGCGTTAGTTGAGCGCGTGCGATGTCGGTACCACGTCCAGCACGTCTCCAGCGCCGGCAGCGTGGCGCTGCTGCGGCAGGCAAAGGCCGAGGGCCTGCCCGTGCCGGCCGAGGCCGCGCCGCACCACCTGCTGCTCACCGACGCCGCCTGCATGAGCTACGACCCGAACTACAAGATGAACCCCCCGCTGCGCGGTGCCCGCGACGTCGAGGCGCTGCGGGAAGGCGTCGCCGACGGTACGATCAACTGCCTGGCCACCGACCACGCCCCCCACTCAGCCGAGGAAAGTGAACTCGAGTTCTCGCTGGCGCCGTTCGGAATCATCTCGCTCGAGTGCGCGCTGGGGCTCTACGCCAAGGCCCTGATCGCCTCCGGCGCGATGGGCTGGCCTGCCCTTATCGCCCGCATGACCGTCAACCCAGCACGCATCATAGGCCAGCCGCTGGGCACGCTGGCCGTCGGGTGCGAGGCCGACGTGACCGTCATCGACCCCAAACGCCGCTGGAAGGTCAAGGTGGCCAACTGGCAAAGCCGCAGCCGCAACTGCCCGTACGACGGCTGGAGACTCACCGGCCGGGCCATCGCCACAATCGTATCCGGGCAGATAAAGTACGAGGCCTGAACCATGGCAAAGCCAGTTCACGAACGCAGGCAATACAAGCGTCACCCGCTGGGCTGCCCCGCCCACCTCGCCGACGAGGCGGGCACGTGCCTTGTCGCCGGCAAGACGATCAACATCTCCGACGGCGGCCTGCTGATGCCCGTTCCCGCGAAGGCCGCGCCCAAGCCGGGCAGGCTTCTTTCCCTGAAACTCTCCGTTCCCCGCAGCACGCCCAACACGTTCCTCATGGAACCGATCGCCGGCAAGGCCATCATCGTCCGCCACGAACCAGCCGACAACGGCGCCTGCCGCGTAGCCGTCCGCTTCGAGCCGCCGCTGACGCTCGACCTGGAAGTCTGAGTAAACGGCAACGCTTGAAAAATGGATAGCGCCCCTATTTAAATCATATCCTTCTACTACTCATTCCCCCCAATCGCCTTGGAGGCGATGTCGGTGCGGTTGTAGCAGTCGCGCCACTTGATCTTTGCCACGGCTTCGTAGGCCAGCCTCCGGGCCTCTGCGGTGGTCTCGCCGAGGGCGGTTACTCCCAGCACCCGGCCGCCGTTGTTTACGAGTTTGCCTTCCCTGATGGCCGTGCCGGCGTGGAAGACCTTTACGTCGGGGGCCTGCTCGGCCTCGGCAATGCCGGTTATCTCGAAGCCCTTGGTGTAGTCGCCCGGGTAGCCGCCGCTGCTCATCACCACGCAGACGCTGTGACGCGGGTCCCAATCGAGGGTTACCTCGTCCAGCCGGCGTTCGGCGGTGGCGATCATGACCTCGACGAGGTCGCTCCGCAGGCGCATCAGCAGGGGCTGGCACTCGGGGTCGCCGAAGCGGCAGTTGAACTCGATAACCTTCGGCCCGCCGGGCGTGAACATCAGGCCGGCGTATAGGACGCCCTCGTATCGGCCGAAGTCGCGGCGCATGGCGTCGATGATCGGCACGAGGACCTCGCGTTCGATGCGTGACATCATTGCGTCGTCGATAATCGGCACGGGGCTGTAAGCGCCCATGCCGCCGGTGTTGGGCCCGGTGTCGCCGTCGCCGACGGGCTTGTGGTCCTGGAGCGGCTCGGCCACGTATATGTTCTTGCCGTCACAGAAGGCCAGCACCGTCGCCTCCTGGCCGATGAGCATCTCCTCGATGACCACCGACGCCCCGGCGTCGCCGAAGATGCGGTCGCGCATCATCTCTTCCAGCGGCTTGACGGCCTGGTAGGGCTCCGGGCAGACCACCACGCCCTTGCCCTTGGCCAGGCCCGAGGCCTTGACGGCCACGCCGTGCTCGCGGCTGAGCACGTACGCCTTGGCGGACTCGAGGTCGGTGAAGACTCGCGCCTCCGCCGTCGGCACGGCCGCGGCACGCATGAGGTTCTTGGCGTAGACCTTGTCGGCCTCGATCCGCGCGCCTTCGGCGCTCGGGCCGAAGCACAGGATGCCCGCCTTTCGGACCGCGTCGCCCAGGCCGTTGGCCAGCGGGTCCTCAGGGCCGATAACGACGAGCCCGACTCCGTTTTCCTTGGCGAATGCCACGACGGCGTCGCTGTCCATTATGTCGATATCGACGCATTCGGCGTGCTCGGCGATGCCCGGATTGCCGGGGGCAGCCCACATCCGGTCGCAAAGCTTGGATTGGGCCATCTTCCAGGCCAGCGAATGCTCCCGCCCGCCGCCGCCGATCAACAGGATCTTCATCCGGGTATTCCTTTCGCCGTGTGCGCGTCTAAAGTGCCGCGGGGCCGGCAGCGCGAAACCGCCCGGGCCGCCGAGCGGAAAGTCTAACGAATGCCCGCCGCCGATGCCAGCGCCGAAGGCTCACGACGGGCCGCGGGGCGACCATGGGCCCTTCTCTTCGAGCAGTTGGCTCTGCACGGCCAGGAGTTCGTCCAGCCGGCGGCGAAAGGCGGCGGCGGTGTCGGCCGGGGTGCGCTCGTCGCTCGCAAGGGCCACGAGCAGTTCGACCAGGTTGTTGAAGTCGCCTTCGTCGATGAACTCCGCGGCGATTCGGCCGCGAGGGTGCTGGTTGTGGTAGTTGCCAAGCGGCAAGGCCAGGGCCGAGGCCATCTGGCCCATGGCGCAGAAGGCCGTCGACTCGCACGTGCCGCCGGGCATGAGCTGGCGGACGAATCGGAAGTTCTTGTCGCGCTTGGCAAGCCCTGCCGCCACCGCGGCGATATGGGCCGTGAGGGGCTCGCTGAAGACCCGCGCAGCGTCGCCTACGCGGATGACCGCCCCACCGCCGACCGGCGCGGCCGGCTGGGCCTTGGACGTCTCGATGCCGACGACTAATGCCCCAGCCGGGATCGTGCCGAGCCGGCACGCGGCCAGCGCGCCGACGAGGCCGACTTCCTCGGCCCGTGTCAGCAGGCCCATCACGTTGGCGCGCGGGCAGCGGGAG
>JAUWQU010000115.1 GCA_030610965.1 Phycisphaerae bacterium | reverse complement strand
AAAGAGATTCGAGACGCGGTCGCCTTCACCCAGACCGACGACGGCCGGACGACCGTGCCGCTGAAGTTGCCGCCTCGCGCGTCGATCTTTGTCGTGTTCCGCAAGGCGATCCGGGCTTCTCAAGGCGGCACGGCTACCACGAACTGGCCGGACTTGTCACCAGCGACGGAGATCAAAGGGCCGTGGGCCGTTCAGTTTGATCCCCAGTGGGGCGGTCCGAAGTCGGCCGTCTTCCAAGAACTCGAAGACTGGACCAGGCGGCCGGAGCCCGGCATCAAGCACTATTCGGGCACGGCCACGTACCGGAAGACGTTTGATCTGCCCGAGAACCTGCGGCAGGGCAATCAGCGCGTGTATCTGAACCTGGGGAAAGTCAATAACCTGGCCGAAGTTCGCCTCAACGGAAAGAATCTCGGCGTGGTCTGGACCGCGCCGTGGCAAGTAGAAATAACTGACGCCATGAAACAGACCGACAACCTCCTGGAAATCGACATCGTCAACCTCTGGCCCAACCGCCTGATCGGCGACGCCGCGTTGCCGCCGGACAAGCGGCTGACAAAAACCAACGTGACTAAATTCAAGAAGGATTCCCCGCTACTGCCCTCCGGCCTGCTCGGGCCGGTCTCCATGATGGCGGAGGATCGAGTAGAGTAGGCCCTGAACTCGTGCCCCAGCGCCTTCGATGGATCGAGGAGATCCCCACGGAGTCTGGCCCATGACACCTGCGCAAATGTAGTCACGACTTTCGCCCAAGACGGACCGTAAGTTCTGAAAAAGCGTGCTTGAGGCCAGGGACGGAGCGGTGCTAGAATTGCCACAACGCCGGCGATGGCCGAGTGCTGTCCATGGCCGCGATCTCGCAAGTGAAGGAGCCAGACATGCCTGACGGAAAGTTCGCCACGCGTCTTGCGCCCGCCCGTCCGTGGAACCGGGGTAAGCCCAGGATTAACGGCCCGAGCATCTACGGCGTCGGCGTGAATTCCGAGTGCTTCGTGCCGATCTCGGCGGTCGGCGAAAGGCCGATGCGGTTCTCCGCTGAGGAACTGCCCGCCAGCCTGTCAATCGATCCGGCCAGTGGCGTGATCACGGGCAACGCGGCCGGGCCGCAGGACGCGGCTGTCACCGTAACGGCCGTCAACGCCCGAGGTCGGGCCAGTCGGCAGATTCGCATCGTTGCGGGCGACAAGCTCGCCCTCACGCCGCCCTTGGGCTGGAACCATTGGAACTGCTGGGGCTCCAGAATCGACGCGGAGAAGGTCCGCGCCGCGGCTGACGCGATGGTCAGCTCGGGCCTGGCCGCCCATGGTTACAACTGCGTGAACATCGACGACGGCTGGCAGGGCCCACGCGGCGGACCCTTCGGCGGGATGCAGGGCAACGAGAAGTTCCCTGACATGCAGGCCCTGTGCGACTACGTCCACTCGGCAGGGCTGCGCGTGGGCATCTACTCCACCCCGTGGACGAAATCCTACGCGAACTACCCCGGCGGCTCCGTAGGCGAACCCCCGGCCGGGCAGGATCAGACCGACCAAATCCGTCGCGGGCGGTTCTTTGGCGACAAGGGCTGCGAGGACGAAGACGCCCGCCAGTGGGCCGCGTGGGGCATGGACTTCCTCAAGTACGACTGGCACCCCAACGACGCCCCGCACACCGAGGCCATGCGGGCAGCGCTCCGCGCCAGCGGGCGCGACATCGTCTACAGCCTGTCCAACTCCGCCCCGTTTAAAGGCGCGGCCGAGTGGGCGCGGCTGGCCAACTGCTGGCGGACCACCGGCGACATCGGTGACACGTGGGAGTCGATCAGCGGGATAGGCTTTTCGCAGGACCGGTGGACCCCCTATGGCGGGCCGGGGCATTGGAACGACCCGGACATGCTCGTGGTAGGGCGGATGGGCTGGGGCGAGGTCCGCGAGAACCGCCTGACGCGGGATGAGCAGATCACCCACATCACGCTCTGGTCCCTGCTGGCGGCGCCGATGCTCATCGGCTGTGACATGACGCAGCTCGACGACTTCACGCTGCGCATCCTGTGCAACGACGAAGTGCTGGCCGTGAACCAGGACCCGCAGGGCCGGCAAGGCCGGACACTGCGCGAGTTCCGCCGGGCCGGGGCGGACGGGGCGACACTGACCCACGAGGTGGTGTTTGTTCGCCCGCTGCATGACGGCAGCCTGGCTGTGGGCCTGTTCAACCGCGGGCCAAGGGGCGCCGAGGTGGCGGTGAGTTGGGCCGAACTGGGCCTGCGCGGCACACGTTCGGTCCGCGACATTTGGGCCAACCGCACGCTGGGAAGCTTCGAGCGGAAGTTCTCCATGGGCGTGCCGCCGCACGGCGCCCAGTTGCTGCGGATAGACTGACGGAGGCACTGCACCGAAGGCCAAGGCCATGGTCACAACGGCCTTCTATGAGCAACGTCATCCTGTCAAGACGGAATCTTCGCAGTGGCTTCCTGCGAGGAAGCGGTTTAACCTGCCAGCGGCTCAAGAGAGCGTACGTGTGACGCTGCCTGCACGCCCATGAGGTTCTCTCATTGGCAATGACAGGAGGCAACAGTGAACCGACGCGATTTCCTATGAAAAGACATTTTCAGTATGAACATTTGACCTGATCGAGAATACTATGACGAATCCAATATCTCGTAGAGGCTTCTTCCAGTTGGCTGCCGCCGCATCGATTGGTGGGGCGATGCTGCCGCGTCTGATTGCCGCGGGCCCATCCGACGCCACTCCGTCCACAGCCGCTTCTCCGTTGGCGGAAAAGCCGGGGCTGCAACTACTGGGGAACCGCTTCTTTACTCTCAACACAGTCGTGCGCGTCCGTCAGATTGAGACCTCGCGCCATGGGGCTTCCGGCCCCGACGAATCGAGTATTCACACTCCGCAGGAAGCTCGCACGTTTCGCGAGACGGTGGAAAAGGGCTGGCCGGGGGCGCCGATCACATGGGCATTCAGTTGGCTTGCCTTGAAAGATCAGCGAGCCAACTATCGCGATTTGAAGAAGCTGGTCGTCTCCTATCAGAAAGAGCGTGGTGACGAAATCACCTTCCTTCCAGGCGGTTTTTTCGCCAATATGTATAACTCACGTGAACAGGTTAATCGCGACCTGCATGACGGTTTGCAGATGGTTTCTGATCAACCGGATTAACCAGAAGGGCATTCGCCCCGAGGATCAACCGATTCCGATCATGAAATTGACCGCCGACGAACAGGCGATCATCAATCGCCGATACCCCGAGCTAATCAAAGGCAACTCGAAAGAATAGATTGGTATTTCCCCATTCTGCCACAACTCACAACAAGGACACGGAAGAGGAGCCAAATCTTCGGGGCGAGGCGCCGCGGCAGCCAGCAGCCTGAAGCCGGTAGCCGGTAGCCGGTTGGATTGACCGAATCGGGGGCGGCGGTTATTATAGGCGAACAGCGTTGGCCCTGAAATGCCCGCGACGGTCGCGGGTTGGCATCCATATGGGAAATGTCGAGCCCATACCCAAATACAGCTACGCAGCACTATCCGGGAGACGAGTCATGATGAGCAATTCGCGCAAGGCTTACGGGTCGTTGACAATTCTGGCCGCATTGCCGGTGGTCCTTCTGATGTCGGCCCTGGCATCGGGCCAGGGCAAGGGCGCGCCCAGGGGCGGCGAGTTCATCCGCGTCCAGGTCCAGGGCAAGCTACAGACGGGAATCATGGCCATCGGCGGGGAAACCACCGGCACGATCATTACCGCCAAAGGCGTGACCTGGGAGCTGGACCTAGGCCGCAACGCCGACCTGCAAAAGAAGGCCGGAAAACTCAACGGCAAACAGGTGCTCGTCCGCGGCGAGCTTACACGGCGCCAAGGCGTCGAGGTCAAAGAGCGATGGATCGTGAAGGTGAGTTCCCTCGATCCCGCGCCCAAAGGCAAAGACAAGTAAGATGTCGAACGATGAAAGGCACAACATGGATCGACGACGGTTTCTGAAGCTGGCGGCCGGCGCGGGCGTGGCCGGGTTGCTCGGGCGGGGCGCTGGCGCACTCGGCGCGGCGGAATCCAAGCGCCCGCCCAACGTGGTGCTGATCATCTCCGATGACCATCACTGGTCGGACTACGGCTTCATGGGCGGCGACGTCGTCAAGACCCCGCACCTGAACAGGCTGGCCCGCGCCGGACTGGTCCTCCGCCGCGCCTACGTGCCCACCGCCCTGTGCCGGCCCAGCCTGGCCACGCTGAGCACCGGCCTGTACGCCCACCAGCACCGCATCACCGGCAATGACGCCGCCAGGGGCATCGCCAACGGGCGCGAGGAATCGATCAAGCTCCACGATGGCCTGCCCTCCCTGCCGCGAATGCTCGCCCGGGCCGGCTACAACTGCCTCCAGACCGGCAAGTGGTGGGAAGGAAGCTGGAAGCGAGGCGGGTTCACGCACGGCATGACCAAGGGAAGCCGCCACGGCGACGCCGGGCTGAAGATCGGCCGCGAGACAATGCAGCCGATCCACGACGTCATCGACGATTCGGTCGAGGCGGGCAAGCCGTTCTTCGTGTGGTATGCGCCCTTCCTGCCGCACCTGCCGCATAACCCGCCCGGGCGGCTGCTCGAGAAGTACCTCGTCGCCGGCCGCCCCAGAGCCCTCGCCGCCTATTACGCCATGTGCGAGTGGCTGGACGAGACCTGCGGGGACCTGCTGGACTACCTGGAAAAGAAGGGCGTTGCCGACCAGACGCTGGTGATCTTCGTGGCCGACAACGGCTGGACGCAGGGCGCCGAGCGCCACGGCGCTTTCGGCGGCAAGAGAGGCAAGCGCACCGTCTACGAGGGCGGCGTTCGCACGCCCATCGTCGTCCGCTGGCCGGGACGCGTCAAGCCCGCCGTTGACGACACTCACCTGGGCATCAGCATCGACATCGTGCCGACCATCCTGGCCGCGTGCGGCCTGAAGCCCACCGCCGACATGCAAGGGGTGAACCTGCTCGCCGCCGACGCCCTGGCGAAGCGCGAGCGGATCTTCGGCGAGGGGTTCGCCCACGACATGGCCGATCTGGCGGACCCGGCCAAGAGCCTCGTCGCGCGGTGGTGCATTGAGGGCCGCTGGAAGCTCATCGTCCGCGCCGACAAGGGCAGAGGCAGGGTCGAGCTGTACGACGTGCTGGCCGACCCGCAGGAGAAGACGGACTTGGCAGCCAGTCATCCCGACCGGGTCAAGGCCCTGCGCGCCCGCATCGACGACTGGTGGCCGGCGAAGTAGACGGCCCGCCTTCCCGCTCGCCGCCGAACAGGGAACGCTGCACAGAGCACCCGCGCCAACAGCGGCCAAACGGAGCAAATGAAATGAATAACGAACCGTCAGGCGAATACTACGACTATACCATCACCATGAAACCCGAGCGGCCCTGGCTGGTGCAGTGGCATCAGAAGTACGTCTACCGGATCATGCATGCCAAGCGTGGCGGGCTTGGCGCGAAGACCGCAGATCCGGAGATGACCGCTGGCCGTCCGCCCGAACATGGCATTGTGGGCGGCGACGGCAAGATTGCCGAACTGTTCCTGACTTTCGAGCAGGCGCTGGAGGTGATCAAACGGGTGCATCGCATTACCTGCGGAACACCGCAGATTGTGCTGCTCACCGGCTGGCAGTACGAGGGGCATGACTCAAAATACCCATCCTGGGCAGGCGTCAATGAACATCTCAAACGGTCGCAGGACGCGACGGCGCTGGACAGCCTGCGTTGGCTCATTCGCGAAGCCCGCAGATACAATTGCCTGGCCACGCTGCATATCAATATGTTCGATGCCTACGAGGACAGCCCGCTCTTTGACGAGTATGTCGAGAAGGACATCCTTGCCAAAGACAAGGACGGCAAGCTCATTGTCGGCAACCGCTGGTGGGGTATGGACTGCTACCACGTGAGCTACACCCAGGAATGGAAACATGGTTTGGCTCAGAAGCGAATCGACGACCTGATCGCCATGGTGCCGGAGATCCAGGAGAACCACTGCGTCTATATCGACGCGTTCCTGGGTGCGCGCAAAGCCGATCAGCAGGGGCCGATCAGCCCCTACCTCGGCTACGGCAAAGAGGAAGAGGCCCGGACCCAGCGCAAGATCTTCCGCTACTGGCGTGACCGGGGTATCGATGTGGCAGGCGAGCATGTCGTCGGCATCAGGTTAGACCGGTTTGTTGGCCTACAACCGCATACTGCATCCCAGATGCATCTGATCGAAGATATTCCAGATGAACTTTACTGCGGAAATCCCGCCCATTTCGGGTTCACCACCGTCACCGAGCCTGAGACGTTTCAAGAGATGTTTTGGCTGGAATTCCTGCCCTATTACTACAGAAACAACCCCAGCGGCACCGAAGATACGGCCTCCATGATCGATGGCACCGATATCTGCATGCCGGCGCTGTGGTGTGACGAGAGAACCCTCATCGCCTACAGCAAGGAAGGCTATGACGGCAAGAGCTGGCAGTTGCCACCGGACTGGAAAGACGCCGACAAAGTCGGCCTCTCAAGAATCACTTTTGAGGGCGACGAGCCGGTGGGCGAAGCAGCGGTCACCGGCGGCAGGATTGCTCTAAGTGTCGGAAAGGGCGAAGCGTTAGTGATCCGTGCCTTGTGAGGGGAAGTGACGAAGGCATGCACAAGCGACAGGCATCTGGTTTAGAGAGGAATTTCCCGTGGTGAATTACGATATAGCGGACGTCCCGTTCAGCACGTTTGGCTCGTACATGTCGGTTTCGGCTCTGACAGGCAAGCGTGCGCCCGATGACGCGGCCGGTTTGTGGGTCCGGTCCCATCACAACGGAGCGCACCCTCTGTTCCGGATTACGGCGACCCGGGACGGCAGCGAAGCCGCCACGAAGATCGACGCTGCCCCCACGCGACTCCGCCTGACCTCCGACGGCGGCGCCATCGACCTGTGCTTCGACGGGTCGGGAACACTGCGGTTGCGGGGGTCGGGCCTGGGGGTGGTCCTCGAGCCCTGCAAGGGGGCCGTCATCTACGCCACAAGTGACAAACTGATGACCATCAACGTGCGGGCCGCCACGCGCCGCTACCAGATCGAATGCCTCGCCGGCGGCCTGTCGCTGCATGGGCCCTGGCAGGCGGGCGTCCGGAAACCGGTCCGGCTTGAGGTGGCGCCTGGGGCCGACGGCAACTGGGAAATCGCCATCGACGAGTTCTTGAGCACCTGGGTGCCGCGCGACCGGCCCGACTTCGACACCTGCGCAACCGCGGTTGACCAGCAGTTCGCCACGTTCCTGTCAGCAATGCCGCCCGCGCCCGACCACCTGGCCGAGGCCCGGGAACTGGCGACCTACATCGATTGGGCCGCGACGGTCAACCCCGAGGGCCTTCTCCGTCGCCCCGCCATGCTCATGAGCAAGAACTGGATGTGCAACGTGTGGAGCTGGGACCACTGCTTCAACGCCATGGCCCTGACGCCGGGGCACATGGGCCTGGCATGGGATCAGATGCTCGTCGTGGCCGACCATCAGGATTCGTTCGGCTGCCTTCCCGACTCGATAAATGACGTCGACAAGCAGTACAACTTCTCCAAGCCGCCCATCCACGGCTGGACGGTGGGTGAAATGCTCCGGCGGGCGCCCGCGCCGCCGGGCGATGTTCTTGAGGCCCTGTACGACTCGCTCTGCCGGCAGGCTACCTGGTGGCTGACCTACCGGCGGTACGCAGGCGACTCGCTGCCGCATTACCTGCATGGCAACGACAGCGGCTGGGACAACAGCACGATGTTCGACAGGG
This sequence comes from Phycisphaerae bacterium, assembly GCA_030610965.1. GTDB lineage: Bacteria > Planctomycetota > Phycisphaerae > SM23-33 > SM23-33 > JAUWQU01. The sequence continues at coordinate 848 of JAUWQU010000115.1, read as the reverse complement.
GCGTGCCCCTGATCGCCCCGGACCTGGCCGCTTTCATGGTGGTCTCGTGCGACGAGTTGGCCGAGATCGCCGCCCGGCTGAACCGCCAGGACGAAGCCGCCCGATGGCGCGACCAGGCCGACCGTCTGCTGGCGGCGCTGCTGGACGAGTTGTGGGACGGAGATCGCTTCATTGCCCTGGCGACACGGGCCCGAACGCCGGTGGTCTGCGAGAGCCTCGTCCCGTGCATGCCGATCCTGCTGGGCAAACGCCTGCCGCAACCGGTCATCGAGGCGCTCGTGGCGTCGCTGCGACGCTTTCTCACCGAATGGGGACTGGCTACCGAGCACCCGAGCAGCCAGGCCTACGCCGAAAACGGCTATTGGCGAGGCCCGATCTGGGCGCCATCGACCTACCTGGCCGTCTGCGGTCTGGAACGAAGCGGCGAATACGCGATGGCTCGCGAAGTGGCTGAGCGCTTCTGTCGGCTGTGCGCCAACAGCGGTTTCGCCGAAAACTTCGACGCCGTGCGTGGCCTGCCGCTCTGCGATCGCGCCTATACGTGGACCGCCAGCGTCTTTGTCCTGCTGGCCGAGAAACTCTGCAATACCCCGGCCGTCTCGTGACGCTCTCCGGGAGAACAAACATCATCTAAGCGCACGCCGGGTTACGGACCTTCTCCTTCCTCTATGGCTCACTTGTCAGGAGCATCGTCTGGAGAATTGCCCCTGTTGCGGCGGGCAGCTTCAGCGCTGCAAGCGCACGCGAGCGCGAACCGTCGAGGACATCCTCGAAGACCTTCGCACCGTCGTCACGGAGCACACCATCCATCGCGACTACTGCCCGGCCTGCAAGAAGCACGTCGAGCC